>NC_010001.1:2874000-3177000 GCF_000018685.1 Lachnoclostridium phytofermentans ISDg
TATTCTAACTTAGTTATATCATAATACTGTATTAATTACTATAGTTTTCGAATACTATTTCATTGTTTTCGAAAACTATTTCTCGCATATAGAAAGTACTTTAAGTAATATAGAATTTAATTTAAAGGAGCTTATAAGGATTTTTGATATAAAGCCTGTCTCTATGGATACATATAAGGATACTAATATAAAGTTTGTTTTTAAGAATACATAAGGAGCTCTAATATTAAGTCTGCTTCTAAAAATACATAAGGAGCTCTAATATTAAGTCTGTCTCTAAAAATACATAAGGAGCTCTAATATTAAGTCTGCCTCTAAAAATACATAAGGAGCTCTAATATTAAGTCTGTCTCTAAGATTCTGAGGATATCCACAAAAAAATGGCCGTTACAGTTATTGAATTCAAGAAATAACGTAACAGCCATAAAGATTTATTTAATAATTCCCATATCATATTTTGTTTGTAGTATACGAAGCACCGATTCCTCAATCCGCTCTTCAGTAATTTTACCGCTTTTTACTGCACTAACTACAGCAGCCATCTGTTCCTTATAATTGGTACAACATAGCATATCATTACCTGCTTCTACTGCTAATACTGCAGCTACTTCATCGCCTGTGTAAGTCGTAATAGCATCCATTGATAAATCATCAGTAATAATAAGGCTATTAAATCCTATTTGATTTCTTAATATACGATGAACATCCCCTGATAGAGATGCTGGTAACTTATTATCCATACATTCTACTATGTTATGTGACACTAAGACAAATGGTGCACCAGCATCAATTCCTGCTTTAAACGGTAGAAAATCATTGTTCTGGAATGTCTCATAATCTCTTTTATCTATGGCAATACCAGTATGAGTATCTACATTATTTCCGTATCCAGGAAAATGCTTTAATACTGATCCAATCCCCATCTCCTTCATAGTTTCTACTACTAAGGTTACATACTCAGAAGTCTTTTCTACCTCTGTTCCAAATGCTCTAGCATAAATAAAATCTTTACTTGAACTAGCTACATCGCAAACTGGAGCAAAATTAAGATTGATACCAAGGGATAATAATAACTCGGTTTTCTCCTTTGTATCCTTACGAATTTCATTAAATCCGCCCTTTTTATAGAGATTACTTGACGATTCAAATGGCTTAGCACGAAAAGCAGTATATTTGCTGATACGGTTTACCGTACCACCCTCTTCATCTACACCGATAAATGTAGGTATCTTTGCAACCTCCTGATACTTCGTTATCTTCTTGGTTACACTCTCTTTCGTTTCTCCTTCAAAGTCTCTTGCAAATAATAAATATCCGCCAAATTGGTATTCTTTCATTATGTCTTCCGCCTGTTCCTCTGGACAACGTACAAAGAACATCTGTGCAACCTTTTCTTCTAGCGTCATCGTTTGCATCAAATTCTTTGCTACACGCATACTTTCCGATTCTTCCTCTGGAAGTTTTGTAGGTATCGCAGTTGGCACAATCGTTATATCTATTGGTGTCACCGTCGGTCCCGCAGAAGGTTCTTCTATGATTGGTGTTATTGATATGTCATTCTGATTTTCATTCCCACTGCTTTTTGAATTCTTACTACATCCACTGAATAATAAAATTAATATCATAACTAAAATACAATAGATTGATTCTGTTTTTCTCATTCTTACCTCCATCACCTCATCTCTTTTATAGTATCTAATCTCTTTTCTATTATCTCATCTCTTTTCTATTATCTCATCTCTTTTCTATTATCTCATATAAATTTATATTAATTCTTATGATTACATGAGTCTTAATTTTAAATCTTCATAGTAATAGCTAACCATAATTTAATTTATCTTAAGTTTCTATATTCAAGGCAAAGACACTTTCACTTACAAACGATAGGATGAGTCCAAATAAATTGAAGAAAGAGTACTCCAAAAGCACATAGCTTTTGGAGTACTCTTTCGTTATTCGCAAAAATTTGCAACAACCTGATTAATTACTTTACCGTCTGCTTTGCCTTTTAGTTCCTTCATGACTACTTTCATGATTTCCCCTTTATTTTTTGTAGCAACAGCCTCAGCAAAATTAGTTTGAATAAACACTTTAACTTCATCTTCACTCATTAGCTTTGGAGCATATTCCTGAATTACATCATAACGAGCTTGATACTCTGCTTTTAAATCTACTCTATCATCAGGGCAAGTATCTAATTGCTCTTTTACTGTCTTTAACTCTTTTAAAATGACACGGTCAATAAGTTCCTCAGTGATATTGTCACGCTGACCTTCATCAATCGCTACCTTTTTAATTGCAGAAATTAGAGAAGAGATACTATCTTTTCTACTCTTATTTCTCTCTTTCATTGCAGTTACCATGTCTTTTTGTAATGTTTCAAATTGCATTGTTATTCCTCCTTTACAGCTTAACCTCATTGCTACATAGTGGCAATGAGAATATCCGCTTTGACTTTTATTTTACTTCCATCCTAAGGAAGCTGTCAACGGTCAATTCTAAAACTCGTCTTGTTTCATTATGTCGTTTATTCATCATTTTTGTCGAAACGAATATATTATCTTAGAGAGTATTATGCTCTAGTCTTGCAAAAAGGATGTGAAAGAGATGAGTATTGACAAAAATTTGATTCAAGAGAGCGTGTCTAATATTTTAATTGCTCTTGGAGAAGACCCCTTAAGAGAAGGTTTAATCGATACGCCGAAACGAGTCGCAAATATGTATGAGGAAGTTTTTTTAGGAATTCAATATACAAACGATGATATTGTTACCATGTTTAATAAATGCTTTGAAGAAGATCAAAATACATTTCTCGCAAATGGTATTGTATGGATTAAGGATATCGAATGCTTTAGCTTTTGTGAACACCACATGACTTTAATATACGATATGCATATCACCATTGGATATAAACCACTTCATAAAGTAATTGGGATAAGTAAAATAGCACGTATTGCAGATATGGTATGTAAGAGGCTGCAAATTCAAGAGAGGATCGCCTCTGATATCTTAGAAATTCTTACTAAAATTACGGGAAGTGATGATATCTTTATTAAGATTGAGGGGAAACACGGATGCATGACCTCTCGTGGAATCCAAAAGCCACATGCTACGACATGTACAATCTTAACAAGTGGAATCTTTCAACATAATCCTATGTCGTTCATCACAAAGGAGAGTGGTCATGTATGATAGAATTCGAAGTAAACAACCGTCATTTTAAACTTACACCATATCCCTATCATATAGAAGCTTTTGCGCTCTTTGGTTCGTATATTAATGAAGAATTTGATGAATTAAGTGATATTGATATGTTAATTATTATCGAAGATTGCTCCAAGCAAAGAGTATTATCTATAAAACAGAGTCTTGCGAAAGCTCTTCATGTTCCAAAGACTTGGATATCTATTTATACTAAGAGAAATTTTGCTAATTTATGTGCTAATGGTGATTATTGGTGCTGGTATCTTAAACTATATGCAAAGATTTGTTATTCCAAAACAGACTTCATTCGGCGTGCTTTTAATTCGCTACCTCCTAATATTAATGTACTAAGCCATATCTATGATAACATTGAAACTATCGAAGAAGAATATCAATATTTCATTAATCATAGAGCTTCAGCTGAAGAGTTAATGAACTTAATTGCACATTTTACTAGAAATGCATGTATCCTTCTATGTTATCTTCATCAAGTTGTTGACTTTAAGAAGTATTCACCAGCAAAGCAATGCTGCTCATTTCCAGACATAACAATGCCATTTACCTTTGAGGATTATGAAAAACTATACCGACTAAAACGAGCCTTTAAGCACAATTATAAGAACTTCCGGCTTAGAAATGAATACCATTATGTTATTTCGTGGTATGAAAAGTATCAAGAACTAACGCATATCGTTATAGCGAAAGCCAAAGAATTATTACGAACCAATTTTGTTAGTCCATTAATATCCTTTTTGGAATGAAATAACTATAAGAAAAATCTTGATTTGTAAATTCTCTCTTGTCATAAATGGATAAAGGATACGCCAACAGATATTAAATCTGATCACATAAGATAGACAAATTTTATATTAGGCAATTACAGAGGATTGAATCCTGTATTATACAGGATTCAGTCCTTTCCGTTTGATCTTGATTCGTTTCGTATCTCCGTCATTTACAACTCACATGTCCATACCAAACT
Organism: Lachnoclostridium phytofermentans ISDg; assembly: GCF_000018685.1. Taxonomy (NCBI): domain Bacteria; kingdom Bacillati; phylum Bacillota; class Clostridia; order Lachnospirales; family Lachnospiraceae; genus Lachnoclostridium; species Lachnoclostridium phytofermentans. The sequence goes on from NC_010001.1 coordinate 2,878,187, forward strand.
TTCATACAATTTTATAGCAAGCTAGCTGCATTCCATCAATATAAAATTGTATGAACTCTATTTTGCATAATTAACTCCAATTAAATCTTCAAATCGTTTTACTATAGATTGATTATATTTCGTAAAAGAAATGTTAAGTGGTTTTACTTTACCTTCTAAAAAATCTTCCATACCTTTTCTTAGTCCCTTTTCACTGTTCTCAACCAGATAACCATGATGCTCTCTGATAAAATCACCAGAACCTGGAATATCCGTTGCGACAATTGGAACTCCTAGCGTATCTGCTTCCAGTAATACTAACCCTAATGGTTCACGGTCTGATGGTAATAAGAATAAGTCGCATTGTTTTAGTATGGTAAATGGATTTGAAGTTGATTTTACGATATATATATCTTTCGCACTTTCTAATTTCCTCGAAAAATCCACCGTATCGTTAAATAAGGTTCCATAGCCACCGATGACGATAAGCTTCGTGTTTGGATGATCCTTATGAAACTCATTAAATGCTGACATCAATTTCATATGTCCTTTTTCTGGCGAGAATCGTCCAATCGTTATAAATTTCGTGGAATCACCTTCTAGCATCTTAGTAAATTCTTCATAAGGAACAGAAAGCTCTGTCTCCTCTTCCATAACAAATGGAAGTTTTGCTTTTACTAAGATATCCTCCACATTATGAGCATTATTTAATACTTCTACCTTGTCCATAAAATCACCGATTTTTTTAATGGAGTTTTTTGTTTCATCACTAACTGCAATAATTTTATCATAGCTTTCAAATGCATGTTTAAGAATATTGAAGTGGAAATTCTTCTTTTCTTTATATTCTTCAAACATATTATTATGGATAAAGATAACCTTCCTAGCCTCTGCTTGCTGTAAGTACAAGGTGATATCTGGAGTATAACCACTAAAATGTACAATTTTATCGATTCGAACATTCTGAAAGCGCTTATCAAATTCTCTTTGATAGAGGCGATTCATGCGCTTTTGCAAAAATTTCGAGTCCATATTAAATCGAAAATATAACTTATGGTAAACTGCTTCCATCCATTTCCATTCTATGGTGCTTCCGCAAAGTGGCATTAATCCCATATTTGGTGGTAGAACCGATAATCGCATAGGAGTCTTTATAAATTGATTCTGCCTAAAGAATAAATAATAATTTGCTTTCTCTTTATCTATTAGACTCATAAGATTTAATAAAGAGGTAGTGATACCGTTCATTACTAAGTTCGAACAATAAACAAGAATATTTGGCTTTCCATTCCCTTTTGCTTTTTCTTCTTTGCATACTTTTTGTCCAAGAAAAACATGCCTCGCTATCTTATTCACTGCATCGATATTATCATAGGTACAGAAGTTCTCTAAAAAATCTTTGTCGTCATATGTTTTTGGTGTATTAATTTCTTCATATAATTTAGTTACATTCTCGACTTGCGGAAACGGAAGTGAATCGAGTGGAATATAGATACCTCTCTCATCCAGATAATCATTCCTATCATACGTAAATAAAACAATTTTCTTTCTTGTATTTGCAAAATCAAAAAATACACTAGAATAATCGGTTACCAAAATATCTGCGGAATTTAAGAAGTCATAGGTTTCATAACCTTCTGGAAACGGTTTGATGTGCTTATACTTACTAAAATCAAAGCAACCTTGTAAAAATACATGGAATTTCACAAAGAACACCTGATTATCATTTAAGAGTTTATCAAGTAATGCAAAGTTGCATGAACAGGCTTCTGCTTGCTCAGTATTTTTGATCTCTGTTAAAGTACCACGCCAAGTTGGCATATAGACAATCACTTGTTTATCTGCTAACTCTAACTCTTTACGAATTATTTCTGCACGCTCTTTCTGATAAAAGATTGCATTTCTAGGGTATCCTTCGCAGAGAATCTTACCCTGGTACGTATTTTCTAGATAATACGCATGAATCATCTTTTCTTTCATGTAGTCGTTTGGATATAGTAAATAATCTGCAATCTGAAAATTCTTTTGGATATTCCCAATTGCAAATGCACGATTTACATCTTCATACCCCATATGTTTCAGAGGTGTTCCATGCCAAGTGTTTAAATAAACCTGTTCCGGTCTTTTATAAAACCAAGTTGGAAAACTAGTATCATTCACTATATACTTTGCAGTAGCTAACATCTCTACATATTTTCTTGAATTCATATCAAGAAGTATGACATTATTCACCTGATATTTCCAAAGCAACTTTTGAATTCTATCTTTACTTGATAAGTTAACAGTAAGGTAGCATAGAAACTTGGAATATTCTTTCTTAGTTAGTTCCTTCAATAAGTAAAAAATATTACCTGCTAAATCAGTTCCTTTCTTCGATTCAAACAAAATAGCAGTTTCCTTTATTGTTTTCTTCCGTTTGTTCAAATAATGCGAATTACGATTGCAAACTTTTCCAATCGATTTTATTTTGGAAATTTTACCTTCAATGTTAAAATTCATCGATTTAATCCCCGCTATACTTTAGTTACTTAGTTTTTTTCTCACTCATTATATAACAAATTACTACTTAATACAATTTAATTATTGTTAAGAAACGACAGTGCCCTACAATTGTAGTAATATTGGATTATGCCAAATCACATGAATTTATGTATTTTCTATAATGAATTGATTTTATATATTGATTTTTTAATTGTATAACAAATCATATGATTTCATTGTATTGCAAACTACCTGATTCCATTGTATAGCAAACTGCATTATTTCATCGTACTGCAAACTACATGATTTCATCGTACTGCAAACTACATGATTTCATTGTACTGTAAGCACTAAATTAATTGTATTATAAACAGAGATTGTACTCCATAAACATGACAATTTTTGTGTATAAAATAAAGAAACCTTATTTGTAACATTATCGTACTCAATAATCATACAAATTAGGTTTCCCTCTCTTTTATTCATAACAAAGAAATGTTCGCTAGGTGCACATTTTTAATCATATTACAAGGAAAAGTACGACCATCAGGAACTTTTCCTTGTAATATACATGCCTATTATAATTCTTCTATAAAAACATCTGCGGTAATAATCTTTCCGATACGTTTTACATGACTAGTCATAAAAGTCATACCATCTTCCTCGATTTCGACCTCTACAGTTCCACCAGGCATATGAACTTTCACTTTACGGTCTGTTAACCCTAATTTATAGGCAACATTAGCTGCGGCACAACTGCTACTACCAGAAGATAAAGTATATCCGGCTCCACGCTCATAGATTTCAATCACGATTTCTTCCCGATTTAAAACTTGCATAAACTGCACATTGATTTTATTAGGGAAGTGTTCATCAGATTCAATAATTTTGCCTAAGCTCTTAACTTCTTTCTTAACTAATTCGTCTCTTATAATTACACAATGTGGATTTCCAATGGTTAAACAGGTAGTGATTACCTTCTGTCCTTGAAATTCCATTGCTTCTTCAATCACTTCTCTAGATTCACCTGTTACAGGAATTTCATCACTCATATAAGAAACTTTACCCATCGCAACATTTAAGGTACCATTTTTATCATTGATGTAATGAATTTCGATTGGCCCTCCTAAGGTATTGATCGTAATTACATCCTCTGTTACATACTTATGGTCTTTTAAGAACTGTGCAAATATACTGATTCCATTTCCACTCTTCTCTGCTTCACTACCATCTGGATTAAAGATACGTACATAAATACCATCTTCCTTTTCATAAGGCCCCATTAAAATACCGTCAGAACCTACCCCAAAGTGACGATCACATATTTCACGAATTTGTGAACCTTGCAGCTCATACTCAAATTTTTTGGTATCAAATACTAAATAATCGTTTCCATTTCCGTGATATTTCTCAAAGACAAATTCCATAGTTTAACCCCTTTCAGTTATGTAACATTCAAAAATACATTATTTTTACATTTTCTATCATTCTATTGAATAGTTTAACTTAACTTCTAATTCACTTTTTTATCATTGTATCTTTCTATACTAAGCATTATTACAAGTTTTTCTTCCTACTTATTATTGCAAACTTTACTATAATTTCTTTTCTGCTAAGTATGCAAGAATTGCTCATATGTTTCTCTTAATACCCACTATTGCAGGTCTTACAATATTTTTTTCTTTCAACTTAGTATAACAAGCATTGCAATAAGATTTCTTTCTACGTAGCATTGTGACATTACAATAATTCTTTCTACTTTGCTATGAAAGCATTATCCTACTACTAATATGATACACAACATATTTTAACTATAACATATCTATTTCTGCTCGACATATTGCATTTTCTGCTCTGTTGTATTATCATAAGATTAGTTTTTTACATCGTAGCTTTATATCGTAATCTATTAGAAAGGAATGACAAGGAGTAATATGGATCATAACAACAAACGTGGTTACCTTAATGACCAATTTCGATTTTTTCACCTAAAAGATTCCCATACAGCACCGATTGAATATCATTATCATGACTTTCAAAAAATTGTCATCTTTTTCTCTGGTAATGTGACCTATATGATTGAGGGTAAGGTTTATCAGTTAATGCCTTGGGATATCCTGCTCATTAATCATCATGAGATGCATAAGCCAATCATTCAAACAGGAGTTCCATATGATCGTATTATTTTATGGTTGAATCGAGAATCTTTATTGCAGGATTCCTTAAAACAATATCGACTTGATGATTGCTTTCAGGAAACGGTAGCGAAAAAAAGTAATCTTTTACGAGCTGAAGCGAAATACAGAATGAAATTCTCACATCTCTTGCAGGAACTTGAAGATTCCTTTCATTCCAAAGAATATGCAAGTGAGTTGTATACCAATACACTTTTTATACAACTCATGATATTAATGAATCGAATGTTAGATTCTGCTCCTCTCATAGAAACACAAACGAGTATTCAATCAAATAAACATGTAGATTCTCTTATTTCTTATATTTCGGAGAATTTATCCGGTGATTTAAGCATCGAAGCATTATCCAAAGCTCTATACTTAAGTTCCTCCTATCTTATGCATAAATTCAAAGAAGTGACCGGAACATCACTTCACAATTATATAACAAAAAAAAGGCTAACAAATGCCTTAGAATTAATGCGAGAAGGTACTCCAATTACAACAGCAAGTTTGCAAAGTGGCTATAGCGATTATTCCACCTTTTTACGTACATTTCGTAAAGTTTATCATTGTACACCGACTGAGTACGTAACCGGCAAACTACAAAACTCTCCATTTCAAGGTCAGGAATATAGAGAGTGATCTGTTAAAAAAAGACCTCCTAGTTCACCCGGAGGTCTTTTTAAATCTCTTACAATTACTTTTACAGTTATCACTCAAAATGCTTTATTCCATAATTATTTTTTTCATTGTTGGAATTGTACCTAACATAAATAAAAGTAAAACACTAACTAAAATCAGTACTTCCTTAAGCGATAATTGTATCCGAAAACTTCTTAGATCAGAAAAATTCATCGTTGATATCACAAAGGATCCAAAAACCACGCCTAGAATAATACCAATGCAACAAAAAGTAAGTATCTGTATTATCATAATTTTAACGATATTCCCTCTTCTAACTCCTAATTGCCTTAGTACTCGGTATTCCTTCCTTCTACTAAGTAAGATATTATTTAAGGTATTTAACATGCCAAAACAAATAAATATAAAAAGAGTATTGATACATATAGAGAGTAATTGCGTTTCTTCTTTTAATATCTTTTCGTCTCTTTTTAGCACCTCTTGATAAGAAGACCATGTTATGCCATACTGGTAACTTAGCTCTGTTAAAGTTAGATATAACTCATCCTTATCAAGAGGACCATCCTCTGCTAGGTAGATACGGTTAAAGAATTTCTCCTCTACTTGATCTATGACTTCCGATTGATTGTCTATTAAAATGTTTTTTGCCGCATTATCCGTTATTTCCGCTACTGTAAATTGACTGATAAGTCTTTCATTATAATTATTTATCTTTATATTTCCCTTAATGTCTATTGTAAGATTTTTATGACTTATTAGACCTATGGTATCACCAATCTTAATATCATACCTCTTAGCAAAAGCAGAGCTTATAATAGCCTCTTCTTTACTTATCTCCTTTTTAATTAACTTATCCTCTAAAAGCTTAACAAAGGAAGTACCTTCCACATTAGCTGAAGAAACATTTCCCTTAGAGTAAAAAAATAAATCAGGATAATCATAAAACGATAAAGGTTTGATATTTTTAACTTCTAAAATGTTACCTCTTGCTCAATCCATTCTCCTTTCTTACCAAACCATTCTATGAAAGTTTTATTACATACAAAAGCCAATAGAAATCCTAGGATACAACCAATAGAATTCATCAAAATTGATTGGTAAAACATAATTTCGTATATATTAGAAGAATTTGCTCCTATCATACGAAGAGTATCAATATTTTTATGACTTTTCTTTAAATAGCGATAGTAGATGCTTGAAATCAATAGGATACTAATAATGATAATCAAACCACTTAAAAACAATAGATAATTTGAAATAACCATTTCTATCGATCTCATTTCACTTACTTCATATGTTGAGGTTATTTGAAGAGAAGGATATTCTTCCCTTAACTGCTTCGTCATAACATCTAGCCAAGCCATATCCTTAAGTTTTATGGCTAAAAAATCAACACCTTGTTCTCGATCAACTAGGGTACGAAACGTAGATAATGGAACGATTGCTATCGGCATCTTCTCCTCAGTAAACTTATGTAATTCAATAATTTCATCTATTTGAAACGCTACTTCTTTAAGTATAATTTTATCTCCAAGTTCAACATGAAGCAATTTGGCAGCTATATCATTTATGATGATGGAACCCTCTTCTAGTTTATGGGTAAATCCATATCTCGTCCTTGTGATTTTATTATCTTGTAATCCAAAGCCATAAACTTGTTCCCCATTTATAGTTATAAATTGCGATAGTCCACCGGTATAGGATTTGACCAAGTTATCCTTTGTAATATTTTTAATCGTGTTTTCATCCTCTAAATCACCTGTGATACTTGAAATAATCAAGGTCTATGCTTTTATCATCAAAAAGCTGTTCTGTTTCAAGATAATAATTACATGCTAATTTCAATGACATGATACGTTTAACCTCCCGTAAATATAAATTAACTGCGTTGCTTTATAACTCAAAAAGAATAATCTTGCATATCAGTATACCATATTTAACCATAATTCAATACAAATAAAACACGCTAAAACGAAAATATGTTTATCCCTCCGCTCCAGTATGTTGTCAAAACTTATATTTATAAAAAAACAGACTTAAATCTGCCATAGACTAAGTCTGCTTAATAATACGATTATTTATTTAAAGACTGTATAACCTACATTCATAAGGTTTTAATAACATTTCTTTACTGTTTCTATCTTCATAATTACTTATGAGTATTTCACCTTTCGTAATATCTAAATCGATTTGTAATTCACTTAGTTCTTCTGATAGGTTACAAACAACCAGATAGTTTTTTTCCTCATACTCTCTAGTGTAAGCATAGATGCTTTCACTTTCTTCCATTAATAACTTATAATCACCATAAATGAGGCCTGTGGTCTCTTTTTTAATTTTTATTAACTTTTTGTAGAAATTTAATATAGAATCCTCATCTTCTTTTTGCACTTCTGCATTTAGCCAATGATAATTCTGATTCACTTTCATCCATGGAGTACCAGTAGTAAACCCTGCATGAGGGGAAGCATCCCACTGCATTGGAGTACGAGAATTATCTCTGCTGCTCTTTTTTAGCACCTGTAAGGATTCTGCTGGTGACATACCATTATTAATACGGTCCTGATAAGCAAATAAAGTAGGGTCATCGCGAAAATCTAAGTGGGACTCGTAATCAGCATTTAGCATTCCTATTTCCTGTCCTTGGTAAATAAAAGGAACTCCTTTTTGCATATAATACATTAAAGCAAGGCATTTTGCACTTTCTTTCCAGTATTTATCTTCGGAACCAAAACGGCTTATACTTCTAACTAAATCATGATTTTCCATTACCAAAGCCACATTTCCATCCATGGGTGCAGCCTTTTGCCATTTGGTCAGGGCATTTTTTAACTTCTTTATGGATATTTTTCCTTCTTCTGATCCTACATTCCATAAATTCAAATGATCGAATTGAAATAAAGAATTAAATATTCCCTTCTCTGATGATACCCACTCCTCTATTTCTTCAATACGTACTCCATTGGCTTCCGCTACGGTAAAAATATCATACTTTGAAAAGGCATTCTCTTTTAGTTCATTTAGTAAATCCAATATACCGGATTGATTCATATGCTTATCAAAAGAAGAAACATAACGTTCGTTCTTAGGATTTGGCATATCGTTAAAATCCGGTTTCTTAATATGACTGATGGCATCCACCCGAAATCCATCAATTCCTTTATCAAGCCACCAGCAAATCATATCAAATATTGCTTTTTTTACTTGGGTATTTTCCCAATTGATATCCGGCATGGTTTTACCAAAAACGTGTAAAAAGTATTGTCCACTTTTTTCGTCATATTCCCAGGTAGAACCTCCGAAAATACTTTCCCAGTTGTTTGGTTCTACATTGTCTTTCCCATCTTTCCATATATACCAATCCCTCTTTGGATTATCTTTAGAACTTCTAGACTCAATAAACCAAGGATGACTAGACGATGTATGATTTACTACCAAATCCATTATAACGCGAATACCACGTTCATGAGCTTTATGGAGTAATTCTTCAAAATCTTCCATGGTACCATATTCCTTCTGGATATTTTGATAATCACTAATATCATAACCGTTATCATCGTTAGGAGACGGATAGATTGGACATATCCATATTAAATCAAAACCCAGTTCAGATAAGTATGGCAGTCTGCTAATGATACCTTGTAAATCTCCTACGCCATCACCATTGCTATCCATAAAACTTCTTGGATATATTTGATATGCTGCTGCACTTTCCCACCAAGGGTGTAGTGTATTTGTGTTTTTCATACTAATCCTCCACGCTTCCGATACTTGCGAATTTAGCCGGAAGCACAAACTTACAGTGTGCCTTGGAAATTCTCTTCACACTTTAAACGTGCCAACTCAGTAGTTTGTGTGAGATTTAGAAGTTCTTCGGCACCGTATTGAGGTGCCTTAGAACTTCTTCTCACACTATACCCTATACATAATCGCTTCAAAAGGTCTTAATCTGCCCGTTAAACTTAAACCATAATTAGAAATAAGAACTTCTTTCTTTTCTTCGTATTCCTTTGGTATGTTATATTCCACTTCATTTTCATAGAAGTTGCATACTACTACTATTTTGGAATCTTTTAAGGTTCTAACATATGCAAATATATTTTTGTCTTCCGGAAGTAACATTTCAAAATCACCATATACAATTACTTCATTGTTCTTTCTTATCTCTATCAATTTTTTATAATAATTATAAATGGAGTTTGGATTACTTACCTGTTCTTTTGCATTTATCTCTGTAAAGTTTGGATTTACCTCGATCCAAGGTGTACCGGTTGTAAATCCGCCATCTATCTCATCACTCCACTGCATAGGGGTTCTGGCATTATCTCTGCCCTTAGCATATATGGATTCCATAATATCTTCGTGCTTATAACCTTTATTTAAGCGGTCTTTATACATATTAAGAGTTTCTATATCTTTATATTGATTGATATCTTTAAACTTAATATTGGCCATTCCTAATTCCTCACCCTGATATATATAAGGGGTACCCTTAAGCCCATGCAGAAGTGTTGCTAACATCTTAGCACTTTCAATCTTGTATACCTTATCATTTCCCCATCTGGATACAATTCTTGGTGTGTCATGGTTATTCCAGAACAAACTATTCCATCCATCGTCATGAAAACAGGTTTGCCATTTATGAAATACATTCTTAAGGTCAATTAAGTTCAGAGGTTGTAAATCCCATTTATCTTTTCCCGGTATCTGATCCAGCCCAATATGCTCAAACTGAAATACCATACTTAATTCACTACCGTCAGGATTAGAATACATTTTAGCTATTTCAGGAGTTGCACCCCAGCATTCACCTACCGTTAATAAATCCTTATCCCCAAAGCTATTCCTGTTCATCTCTCGAATATATTCATGGAGCATAGGTCCGTTACTAATAATTTTTTCATCTGGAATCTTACCAAGAAGCTCAATAACATCCATTCTAAAACCACCGATACCCTTATCAATCCAAAAATTCATAGACTTCCAGACTTCTTCTCTGACGATAGGATTTTCCCAGTTCAAATCTGGCTGCTTCTTGCTAAATAAATGCAAATAATATTGCCCTGTCGCTTCATCCCATTCCCAAGCACTTCCGGAGAAAGTAGAACCTAAATCATTCGGTTCATGACCATCTACTGGATCTCTCCATATATAATAGTCCCTATAAGCATTATCTTTTGATTTCCTAGACTCAATAAACCATTTATGCTCATCAGAAGTATGGTTGGCAACTAAGTCCATAAGAATTTTAATACCTCTATTGTTCGCTTCCTTTAAAAGAAGTTCCATATCTTCCAAAGTACCAAATTCGTCCATAATATCTTCATAATCGCTGATATCATAGCCGTTATCATCATTTGGTGACTTAAAAACAGGACTTAACCAAATTACATCAATCCCCAAATTTTTAAGATAATCTAATTTTTCAATAATACCTTTTAGATCACCTATTCCATCTCCATTGCTGTCATTAAAACTTCTTGGATATATCTGATACACAACTGAACTGTGCCACCATTTTTTTACCACGTTATACACCTCTAGTCTTTCTTTTTCTGCTTTTTAATCATGCAAATATATACTGTATCTTTATCATATAAATACGAATTGATTTTTTTGTCATATTAATGCGAACTATTGTTTTTGTCATATAAATACGAACTATGTTTTGCCATATAAGTACGAATTGTGTTTTTGTCATACAAATACGAACTGTGCTTTGTCATTCATCTTATACTAACCATTTTTTATCATCCTATGAGACACTCTCTACATAGCTTTATCGGAAGTTTGTGGCGATGAAGACACAAACACAACTTTTTATAAAAGAATTTAAAGATTTTTTTCAACTTTCTCAATTTTAGCAAAAACTCTTAATAACTCACTGACACTCCAGGCTTGCGCAAAGCAACCTTGGGAGATCGTAGGATTTTCTCCGTCATATATTTCTGCAATTTGTCCAATACAGCCTTCTCTCATACATGCTTCTAAAGCTTCCAGCTGTTCTTTTACTCTTTTTGCAGCTTCTAAACTTTCATCATTTACTTTAAGATAAGCCAAATAATAAGCACCTAAAGGAAATGCCCATACAGTTCCTTGATGATAAGCCATATCACGGTTAAAGTGTGAGCCCCCGTAAATAGCTTTAAAAGCTTTGTCATTCTTACTTAAACTTCGAAGTCCATATGGAGTATATAAGGTTTCATATACTTTACTCACAACCATCTTCTCCTTATCCTTATCCAACAAGGAAAAAGGCTGGGATACTGCCCATATTTGGTTACAACGAATCTGATTGTCCGCTTCTTCACCCGATACTAAATCCTTTAGACAATTCTCTGATTCATTCCAGAACTTTTCAGAAAAGCTGACACTTACTAAGTCAGCAAGCTCTTCATATTGATTGTCTTCTCTGCCTAACAATCTGGCAAACAGACCCATGATTTTTAAGTCATTGTACCAATAGGCATTGATTTCAACTGGCTTTCCATGTCGTGGGGTTGGTAAAATATCTTCAAACCGTACATCCATCCAGGTTACCTGTTCCAATCCGCTACCAGCCATAATTAAACCGTCTGTATCCATTTTAATATGATAATCCGTGCCTTGTTTGTACCATTTTATAATATCTTCCATAATGGCATATGCCTCCTCTACAAAGGCAATGTCATTACTTTCTAAATAGTACTCATATACAGCACCGATAAAAAGGAGGGAGGCATCTACGGTGTTATATAAAGGATCGTTGCCTCCTTCTGGAAACATATTTGGCATTAAGCCTTTCTTACAATACTGCATAAAGGTACGGAATATACTTTTCGCTTCTTCATACCGCTTTGTAGAAATGCAGCAGCCTACCATAGATATCATAGTATCTCTTCCCCAATCAGCAAAGAATGGGTATCCTGCCATGAGGGTTTTTCCTTTGGTGGAATCTCTGTCAACCAAAAATTGGTCCGCACTTTTAACTAATTGCTTTCCTACTTCATTTTTAATTCCAGACTGAGTTACAAGACCTTCCAGTCTCTTCGTTTCATTTTCTATTATACTATCTATGGCAGTAACGATAGGATCTGTGCTATATATTACATCGAATACCAATTCATCATAAGCAGCTACTGTTACGGAAATATTATGATTAGATGCTGTCACACCTATTGCTTCTCGTCCATCTCTTGCATCGTAACCATAATATAAATCTTTTGTATATTCTGTAGGGTAGCTGGCAATTGTTCCATTGGTCGTATAATTTAACCTGATTCCATTACTACTTATCACATTATCATTAATTTCAAATATTTGATTCGGATTTAAGGTATCACCTTTAGGAATAAATTGAAGCTGAGGAGTGATAGTTAATTTAACTTCTTTGTCCATGTTATTATGAATCACATAACGTATCCCAATTGTATTCTCCCCATAAGACATTAAGACAGTTTTCTTAATCTCAATTCCCTCTACCTGATACACCCAAACAGGATAATATTCAAATGTAAATTGATTTAAATATTGAAATCCTAATTGGTTTTTCGCATGATTTACATATTCTTGACTAGATAAACTAAACTTCTCTTTATCCAGTTCAACAACTTCATCCATTCGTGTAATTAAATGATATCTATGATTAGGCGCTATAGTACAAGCCATCAGCAGAGCATGGTCGTTACGGCTGTTAGAACCAATTGTGGTAAGGGAAGAATAACCACCTAATCCATTCGTTATCAGATAACAGTTTTCCTGTCCCCTATCTAATGTCTTCCAATCATTTTTTCCATATATAAATTTCATGTTAATCTCCATTCTATTGCTATTATGCGAATTTAGGTGCAGCACAAATTCGCGTGTGAAAAAACTTGACTTTTTCATACTAACCTTATTCCTACGAATTTTTTTATCATCTTTTTTTACATTACGGATCTTATTACGCATCGTTTTGTACATCTGAAGTTTGTGCTTAAGGATAACGCAGGCACTACTGCCCTGAAAGGATTTAACTTTCACCCAGAAAACATGTCTATTCAATAGGTCGGAAGATTGTGCCTAGGATACGAAGGCACAATCTTCACCCGTTTATCATTTATTTTAATATAACTATCGAATACTTAGGCATTGAAACAACACCATCTGACATGGTAACTGCATTTCCATCCACTGATAAGTATCCTCTGATATTTAACTCCGTAAGACCTGCATCTTTTAACAATATGTTGGCTGATTCTGTATTAATATTATAAAGAATCACAATTTCACTGCCTTGGTATACCTTTTTAATTGCACTGATGTCCTTTGTGCATAATTCTTCAATTACACTCATATCTCCTCTTGCAATCTCTGGGTTCTCATTACGGATTCTAACTGCTCTCTTATAGTAGTTATAAAGGGATAGAGGATCTTTCATTTGCTCATCGACAGGAGGGAACTTCTGCTCTACAGAATCTGCATTAGCTGGTGGTGTAGTAATTCCCGTAGTATCTGTAGCTGACCACTGCATAGGCAATCTTTTATTCTCATCCTTGGTTCCCTTACTATTCATACCAATCTCTTCTCCATAATAGACATATGGGCTGCCATTCATGGTCAATAACATACCTGCTGACATTTTCATTTGATCTTCATCATTGACACATTGGGCAGATATTCTTGTGGTATCATGATTACTAATAAACGGAGCATCTATATATTTAGGATTACCCTCCTTATACTTCTCATCTAAACGAAGTAAAGTTTTAGCAAAGTTTTTACCAGAAGAAGTACCCAATTTTCTGGCTGTGTTTGTAATTAATCCATTGTGTTGGGAAAGTGGGAAGTTAAATAAACTTGGAATTCCGCTTTCATAATAAGCTGCTATAGTACCCTCTTCATCCCATACTTCCGCAACAATGTCGGCATCCTCTTTCACACTTTTTACATAATCCGAAAACCACTTAAGAACTTCAATATTTCTTTCTTTTTCACCGGAAAAATACTCTTTCGCTGCATCCAAGCGGAATCCGTCTACACCAAGGTCAAGCCAATATTTAGCTATATCCTCAATTTCTTTTCTGACATTTTCATTTTCCAGAGCTAAATCCGGCATCTGATCCCAGAAGACACCTTCGTAATACCAATTTGAAGTTCCTGCCTTATAGTAAGTTTTACTACCGTTATAATCTTTCGTAAAATGATAGTATCCTACATATGGACATTTTTCTAAATCAGGCTCTTCTCCCTCCTTCAAGCTTTCCAGATAGGAAACCGCTTCTAAAAACCAAGGATGTTTTGCCGAGGTGTGATTGAATACAAAGTCGATAATTAAATGAATTCCACGTTTATGACATTCAGAAACCAGATTTTTAAAATCCTCTAATGTCCCGTACTGTGGATCAATATTGTAATAGTCCGTTACGTCATATTTGTGATATGTGGTTGATGGCATGATAGGCATTAGCCAAATCCCGTTAAAGCCTAGATCTGAATCGGTCGCATCATTGCCATCATTAATATAGTCTAATTTTGATATAACACCATTAATATCTCCAATGCCGTCACCGTTGCTGTCATAAAAAGAGTAAACGAATATTTCATAAAAATTACGGTAGTTATCATCAATTATATTTAAATTCTGTACATAGTCATAAGGAATAACTGCCTTAGTTTCATCCTGAGACACTTCCGGTGTGCCTTCATCATCGTTTTCTTCCTTTTCCTTTTGACTTTCATCCTGATTTAATTCAGACGGATTCTGATTTACATCAGCCTTTTTACATGCGCTTGCCGCTAACAGGACAATAATAAGACAGCTTAACAATAAAATTTTCTTCCTCATCGCCAATCCTCCTCCATGATACCAATGCAAAGTGAATAATTTGAAATTCACTTTGTGAAAATTAAATTTTAACACTTAAAACATGCTTTCTCAGTAGGCTGTGTGAAATTTAGAAATTCTTAGTCAATTTCTTTTCATACTTGAAATCATGCCCTCTCATTAGGCTGAAGTTTGTACCGAGGACGACGCAGGCACAAACTTCTGTGTGAAACTTAGAAATTCTTAGTCAGCGTATTTTGCTGACATAGAATTTCTTTTCACACTTCACACCTTCCATTATATAAAAAGAAGTACTGAAACGAAATCTTACAGTACTTCTTTTTACTATTTAAAGCGGATACTCAGATTCCGAATGTTATAGCATAATTATATTTTTTTGTTATCCAATCAGTTTTAACCTTTTACAGCACCTGAGACACCTTCTACATAGAATCTTTGTATAATTAAGAAAAGAATTGCAATTGGAATTGATATTAATACACAGCCTGCAAAGAACTGGGTATAATAATATTCAACAAACTCTTTCTCTAACATGGTCCATAAGCCAATGGCAATGGTATAGTATTTTCTATCCTGACCAAGGATAACTTTTGCAAAAATGTAATCTACCCAAGGTGCCATAAAGGCATTCAAAATAGTTATAACAATAATCGGCTTTGATAAAGGTATCGTAATTTTACGGAATACATCCCATTTCGTTGCTCCATCAATAAATGCAGCCTCATCAATGGTTTTTGGTATGGTATCAAAGAAACCTTTTGCAACTAGGAATCCTAACCCTGCACCACCCGAATATACCATGACCAGTGCTACTAATTTTAGTGGTCCTGCTTCCAGCATACCAAATCCCTTTAATATAAAGTAAATCGCATACATGGACATGAAACCAGGGAACATTCCTAAAATCATGGCAATATTTAAAAATTTCTTACGCATTTTAAACCTTAATCTTGACATTACATAAGATACACATAATACAAAGAATGCAGAAAAAATACAGGTAAAGATAGCTACAATTAGAGTATTGATAAACCATCTACCAAATGTTAAACTGCTTGCTTGATCAAAAAGTTTTTTGTAATTATCCAGTGTATAAGCTCTCGGGAAAATATAGCTTTTATATTGTCCTGCTTCTTTACGAAGTGAAGTTAATATTACAAAGAAGATAGGTAATACCCATATAAATCCAAGAACGGCTAAAAACACATGGACAATAATATTCGTTATTAACTGTCTCATTTTCATAGTAGTTTTTTTCATTATTGGAATGCCTCCTCATCTTTATAAGAACCTGTACGACGATAGGTTAATAATGTTAATGTTGCCATTATAATAAATACCAAAATACTAATAACGGCACCAAGGTTGTAATCTTTATTTGTAATTGTCAGTTTATATAACCAGGTAACTAACAAATCTGTTTTTCCAGCATAATAATAATCAAGGGTTTCAGGACCGCCGCCTGATAATAAGAATATAACGTTAAAGTTATTAATATTACCAGCAAAAGCAGTAATTAAAGTTGGTGTAGTAACAAATAACATATAAGGTAAAGTAATCTTAAAAAATGTAACAAAAGCGTTGGCACCATCTACTTTTGCCGCTTCATACAACTCTTTTGGTATGTTTTGTAAAATACCTGTGGTTGTTAACATAGTAAAAGGAACGCCAATCCAAATATTAATACAAATAATGGTTATTTTAGCCAGTAAAGGATCTGTAAAAAATGGTATGGAATCTCTGATACCGATTACTCCAATCTGTCGAAGCATAACATTAACAGGTCCATTGGCATTAAAAATTGTTCTCATTGTAAGTAAGGATACAAATTGAGGCACTGCAATGGATAATACAAAGATAAATCTCCAGAACCCTTTAAATCTTGTACCTTCACGATTGATCAGCATAGCTAATAGCATCCCTAAAATATAACAGGTAAATGTAGCAAAAATTGCCCAAGTAAATGTCCAGCCAAGAACCGGCCAAAATGTATGGGATAATTTACTGCCTTTTGAAAACAAGGCTATAAAATTATCAAATCCTACCCAGCTAAATAAATTTCCTGGTGTCTGATGATTTCTATCATAACTTGTAAATGCGATTAAAGCCATAAAAAACAGAGGAATAATAGTAAAGCATAATACTCCTATCATTGGTGTAAATAATAAAGTCTTATGAAGATTTTGTTCCAGTAAGGAACTTAAATCATCTTTAAATGTTGGAACAGGTTTTCCCAGTTCAATTTTTTTCTGAGTACCATATGCACTCTTTACAGAAGTTATTAAAAACAAAATAAATCCAAGAGTTAGAACTATGGTGATAACACCATATAGCAGGCATAACATGGAATTATCCCCTGTTACATACTCATAAATCTGCTTTGCTTCATTAAAAACCTCTTCCTGTACTTTGGTTCCTAATGTAATGAAGTTTTTAATTGAATTTAAACCAAAACTTATCATGTAATAAATATAAGCAATTTCTAATGACAGCATAATTAAGCCACGGATAATCTGCTTATGAAGAAGATTGCCTAAACCAAATATTACCGCAGACAGTTTAGTAATTCCATTTCCTTTAATAAAAGCAGTTCTAAAGCCTACATCACGTATAGAAGTATTCATACTAGAACTCTTTTTCTTTTTGCCAGCCATAATCCAACTCCTTTTCTTAAGATAGAAGGGGGAGCTGCAAGTTATTCGCAGCCTCCCCATTTACAATATATTTATCTAAAACATTCATATTATCGTAAATTTTATTCTAATCTTTATAATCGTATCACACTGTTTTTATTCTACTTTTAATGAGGAAACAAAAGTATCTAATTTTTGTTGTACATTATCTTTATTTAACGCACCGCTTCTGATTTCAGTAGCAATACCACCTGCATTTGCCCAGTATCTTGAACTGAATTCTGAGGATGTAGGCTGCATTATAGATGCAACATTAGCTTCTTCAACGATAACTTTAGCTACTTCGTCTGCCTGAACAGCTGCTGATTCACCAGCTTTAAGGTTTGTAGGAACTTGACCAGTTTCTTCAAAACGTTGTACTTGCATTTCTTCACTTCCAAGGTATGCAGCAAACGCTACTGCTACAGCAGGATTAGCTGCATGAGAGTTAACACCGATTGCTTTTGAACCGTAGAAGCCTTTTAACTGATAATCATTGCCATCTGGATTAAATGTAGGAATTACTGCTAAACCTAAGTCATCGCCTAAAGCATCTTTATATAATTTATAGTTCCAAGAACCGTCAAACCAAGCACCGATTCTATGATCTCCTGCTAATTCGGATAAGGAAATTTCACCATCAAAAGCTGCTTTAGGATTCTTAATTAAGTCAATTAAGTAATTTGTTACAGCAACGCCTGTTTCATTGTTCCAATTTGCTCCTGCAGCAAAATCAGTCTGGTTTTCTCCATAGATTGTTAAACCTGCACCATAGTACCAAGCACCTAATTTCCAGCCACCTGCTGATTCAAAATAGAAATTGTATACATTAGAAGGAGTTTCTTTTGCCATAATGCCTTCAATGGATTTAATATCATTTTCGTTTAAAAGTGACTTATCATAGTACATAAAGAATGTATTATGTGTAAAAGGAATTGCATAAATAGCATCATTTACTTTTACTGTATTAACAACTGATTCTGCCATAGTTGTCTTAACCATTTCTTCTGTAGATCCGCCAAGCTTTGCAATTGCACCTGCATTTACAAGCTCATTTAATTGATCGTTAGCAAAGAAGAATACGTCACCTGCAGCTCCAACATCTTTTAAGATTTCATCTTTTGCTGTATCTTCACCCTGTGTTTCAATAGTAAATTTAATGTTCCATTCTGGGTGTAATTCCTGGAAGGATTTTGTCATAGAATCCATTGTTCCATCTTTAATCTGATTTTCAGGTGCCCAAACTTTTAAAGTAACATCCTCTGCTTTTGCAGGTGCTTCCGTTGCACCAGGAGTCTGTGTTGCTTCTGTTTTTCCGTTATCAGTTGATGGATTTTCTGCTTTCTTACCACAACCAACTAAGGAAACTACTAATGTGGTTGCCATAAATAATCCAAAAAGTTTCTTTCTCATAATTTTGCCTCTCCTTTAAATTTTGATTAGTTTAAGATGACTTTCGTCACTAAAGCTTATATCATAAAATGTTCGAAACAAATATGTTTCTTACAAAACATGTTTTAAATATAGTAATTTTTGTTAAACACGTTTTTTAAACATAACATGTTTTCACATTTTACTTCGTTAATTAAGAATACTTATACATTCCATATATCCTGATTGTACTCTAAAATAGTTCTGTCAGAAGAGAAGAAGCCGGCTTTACTGATGTTTTCTAACATCATTTTTGACCATTTTTCTCTATCTTCGTAATCTGCGATTATTTCTTCTTTTTTCTGAATGTATTCTTTAATATCTAACAGAGTCATAAACCAGTCTTTATTGATTAGTTCATTGAACAGACGTTCTAAATTCTCTTTTTTACCGATGTTCATTAAGGTATCGCTTACAATAAAGTCAACCATCTGACGAATTTCTTCATCTTTATTGTAATAATCTTTAGAAACATAATCTCTGTTTTCATAATGTGAAATTACTTCTTCGCTAGACTCACCAAAGATGTAAATGTTGTCTTTACCAACCAATTCTGCAATCTCTACGTTTGCTCCATCCATAGTTCCCAATGTAATAGCACCGTTAAGCATAAATTTCATATTGCCGGTACCACTAGCTTCCTTCGATGCTAAAGAAATTTGTTCTGATATATCACATGCAGGAATTAACTTTTCAGCTAATGTTACGTTATAATTTTCTACCATAACCACCTTGAGATAAGGATTTACCTCTTTATCACTATTTATTAATTCCTGAAGACATAAAATCAAATGGATAATGTCTTTTGCAATAATATAAGCAGGGGCTGCTTTGGCTCCGAAAATTAAAGTAATTGGAGTTGCAGGTTTTTTGCCATTCTTAATTTCAAGATATTTATGAATGATGTATAAAGCATTCATCTGCTGTCTCTTATATTCATGCAAACGTTTAATCTGAATATCAAAGATAGAATTTTCATCAATTTCAATACCCTGAGTCTTAAACAAATACTCTTTTAGAGCTTTTTTGTTATCGTACTTAATATCAAGTAAGGTATTTAAAACATTGGTGTCTTCTTTATAATCTAAAAGTTTTTCTAATTGGTTAGCATCCTTTTTAAATCCATCACCAATTAAATCTGTTAAATATGCAGTCAAAGGATAATTGCAATGCATTAACCAACGGCGGAATGTAATTCCATTGGTTTTATTATTGAATTTTTCAGGATAAATCTTATAAAAATTGTTCAACTCATTTTGCTTTAAGATTTCTGTATGAAGTGCTGCAACACCATTTACACTAAATCCATAGTGGATATCAATATGTGCCATATGCACTCTTTCCTGTTCATCAATGATTGTTACCGTAGGATCCTCAAATTTTTCTCTTACTTTTTTATCTAACACTTCGATAATAGGAAGTAAGTGTGGCACTACTTTATTTAGATACTTAATAGGCCATTTTTCTAATGCTTCTGATAAAATAGTATGGTTCGTATAAGCACAGGTCTTAGAAACAATATCAATTGCCTCATCCATTTCAATGCCTCGCTCCATAAGTAGGCGGATTAATTCCGGTATTACCATAGTCGGATGGGTGTCATTAATTTGAATTACCGCAAATTCATATAAATCATGAAGATTACTTCCCTTCAGGATGCATTCTTCTAAAATCATCTGGGCAGCGTTGCTTACCATAAAGTACTGCTGATAAATTCTTAAAAGTTCACCTTTTTCATCACTGTCATCAGGATATAAGAATAAAGTAAGGTTTTTTTCAATATCAGCTTTTTCAAAGGAAATTCCTTCTTTTACAATAGATTCATCCACAGTTTCTATATCAAATAAATGCAGCCAATTTGTACGGTTATCATAACCAGTCACTGCGATATCATAAAGCTTTGATTTTACTGTAAAATCCTTAAAATTTACGGTATATGACTTATCTCTCTTTATGAGCCAGCTCTCATCTGTTATCCAAGGATTAATGGTTTCCTTTTGGAGACAATCTTTAAATACCTGTCGGAATAATCCAAAATGATAGTTTAATCCAATACCATCTCCATTAAGTCCAAGTGATGCAATAGAATCTAGGAAACATGCTGCTAATCTTCCAAGACCGCCATTTCCAAGGGATGGTTCCAGTTCAATGTTCTCAACTTCTGCAATGGATTTTCCGTTTTGTTCTAATTCTTCTTTGATTTCATCATAAATCCCTAAATTTATTAGATTATTGGATAACAACTTACCGATTAAAAATTCTGCTGAAATATAATAAATCTTTTTCTTAGTATCTTTCTTATATTTCTTTTCAGCCATATCTTTTGTCATATCCAATAAGCCAAAATATATTTCTTCGTTACTGCATTCCTTAAGAGTTTTATTATACTTTTTTTGTAATATCTCTACTAACATTCCTGCTCCTTCCTTGTGTCACAATTACCGTCTGCTAGCAATAATGCATTCCTTTAAATTACCGATTTCTTCTTTAAATTCATTAAAGCTATCTAATTTCCATTCCCAATTAGGTGAGCCAAGTGTACCAGGAGTATTAATTCTAGCTTCATCACCTAAATTAATTAAATCCTGTAACGGTAGGATTGCCATCTCTGCAATACTATCTAAAGTAAGTCTTACAAATCGTTTGGAAATAATCGTATCGTCATAGCCTGACTTCATTAGAGATTTCCTAATCTCATTCTGTGTCTTTTCATCCTGAGATAAATACCAGCCACTTATTGTTTGATTGTCATGACTTCCCGTATAAATAACCATATTTTCAATATCTTCAAAATTATTGTTATTTTCATTTGGATCAAATGTAAATTGAACGATTTTCATTCCCTTTAATCCATAATGGTTTTTAAGTACATGAACTTCTTCCCTTAAATCCCCTAAGTCTTCAGCAACAATTTCAACTTCTGGATACTTCTTAACAATTAAGTCAAACACATCATAGCCAGGCGCTTCTAGCCATTCACCCTCCACTGCAGTTTCGCAGGTGGCAGGTATTTTCCAATAAGTATCAAAAGCACGGAAATGATCAATACGGATAATATCAAACAGTTTACTGCTATAAGCAATTCGGTCTAACCAAAACTGATAATTTTGCTTTTTTAAATAATCCCAGTCATAGATTGGATTTCCCCATCTTTGACCAGTAACACTAAAGTAATCTGGAGGCACTCCTGCAACAAATGTCGGTTTTCCATCTGCCCCAAGTAAAAAGCACTCTTGGTTTGCCCAGACATCTAAAGAGTCTATTCCCACATAAAATGGTATATCGCCCATGATACGAATGCCGTTTTGATTCGCATAAGTCCTTATCTTCATCCATTGTTTGTAGAAGATATACTGAACAAACATTTCATACCGTATCTCTTCTTCATATAAAGATACATCAAACTCTCTTGACTTTATCCATTCCTTCTGTTCTTTATCCCATTCATTCCAACACCTTAACTCATTTTTCTTTTTTAGTGTAAGAAATACGGCATAAAGGTATACCCATTCCTGTTTTATAAACTCCTTATAATCAGTATCCTCTGTAAACTTAAGAAAAGCTTCTTTTAAATAAATTTCTTTAAATTTTCTTACATTTTCATAATCAACAGATTTACTATATTTTTGAAACTCTGGCGGTTTATTTGTGAATAAACCATCCTTATATAATTCATCAAGACTTATATAAATCTCATCACCTGCAAATGAGGAGTATGGCTGGTAAGGTGAATTTCCATATCCTAAAGGATTAATGGGCAATATCTGCCATATGCGAAAACCACCTGCTTTTAATAAATCAATCAATTCAAAACTATATGACCCCATATCACCAATTCCATGATTTGACGGTAAGGATGATAAAGGTAATAGTATTCCTGCTTCTCTCATAAATCTTTTTCTCCTTCAATAGCTAGCTAAGAGTGTAACTTAAAATGAATCTTTCTTTATATCTGCTGAATAAAAACACCTTTTGGTTTTAGAATAGTATCTTCATTTAATAGGCTAAATAATTCATTACCTTTCCTTTGAACTACGATACTATCCTTAGAGCAATTTAAAATAACTTCAACCTGTTTATGATCTTCGTCTGTTTTTATATAGTGAATTACTCTGTTATTATTCTTATCCTCAATAAAATGATAATGTCTGCTTTTGAAAGCATTGTTTGTTTTTCTTAAATGAATCAGTGCTTTTATGATTTCAATTCTATCTTTAAACAAACCTGCATCGATGTCTTCCCAAGGCATACATCTACGACAGTCCGGATCATAGCTTCCTTCCATTGCTATTTCAGTTCCATAATAAATACATGGACTACCCGGCATGGTAAATAGAACTGCTAACTGCTGGTAAAAAATATCAATATCTTTTACTTTATCTATCAATCTATTGGTATCATGGGAATCCAATAAATTGAATAAGACATCGTTTGTCTGCTGCATATACATGGTAAAGTTATGATTAATGGCACATTCAAAGTCATAGTTAGTTTTCTCCGGATAAACCCAATAATCTGCTAAAGAAGTGGCTAATGGGTAATTCATAACTCCATCAAATTCATCTCCATGTAACCAAGTAATAGCATCATGCCATAACTCACCTAATATATAAAAATCGGGTTTTAACTCTTTGGTCAACTTTCTTAAATCCTTACAGAATCTGTGAGATATTTCATTCGCTACGTCAAGCCTAATACCATCGATATCAAAGTTTTTCACCCAGTATTCTACAACATCAAGCAAATACTTAATAACCTCAGGGTTATTGGTATTTAACTTCGGCATTCTGGAAGTAAAAGCAAAGGAATAAAATGACCCATCATTTGTATTATGATCTTCTTTGTTAAAAGGCCATTTGTTAATCATAAACCAGTTAAAATACTTTGAGTCAGGTCCATTCTTCAAAACATCTAGCCATGGAGCAAACTGATTACCGCAATGATTAAATACACCATCAAGCATAATACGAATGCCCTTTTCATGAGCTGTATCAACTAAGTTTTTAAATACTTTCTCATCACCAAAATGTGGATCAATCTTCATATAGTCTTTGGTATCGTATTTATGACTGGTATTTGCTTCAAAGATAGGTGTCAGATATATTCCGCTTATGCCTATATCCGCCAAATAATCCAATCGATTTATAATACCCTGTAAATCTCCGCCATAAAACTCATCATTGCTCACTGTATGAAATCCCCAAGCTTTTACATTCTTCGGGTCATTTTCTTTATCTCCGTTATTAAAACGTTCCGGAAAAATCTGATACCATACGGTATCATTTACCCAGTCAGGAGTTTTGTTAATATCAATACTATTCATCCATGGGAATGTGAAATATACTAAATTTTTGTCTTGATGATTCATTTCTGCTTCTGTATAGAATCCATCTTCAAAATAATAGTAAGAAGTATCATTAGCAACTAATTTAAAATAATATTTACACCTTTTAAACTTTGGCTTTACTGTTGTTGTCCACCAAATATGATGTGTTAGGTTCTTTTTATAAATCAACTCTTCTTCCACACCATTCCAAGTCCAATTACCGCCTAAAATTCCACCTTCGAAAGGATCCCCATAATAGATAAAAACCCTCTCTATATCGTGGCCCGTTTTGATATTGATAATAAGATCCTCTTCATTTAACGGATAACAATAATTATCAGAGGTTCTGTGGTAAATAGCTTCAAATTTCATAAGTTCCTCCAATCTTGATGTATAAAAAATAGTTAAAAATAAGTTATTTTTATTATGTTGTTCTTACAAAACTTTATGATAGAAAATCATGGTTACGGAAAACGGTTTCCCTAAACTGTAAAAAAAATTGATATCGACATTACCCGTTATTTTTGAATAACATCCATATAATCGATTTTACATACCTCATAAGGTATCTCCGTATGCTGTCCCTTTTCTCCGTCAAGTAACTTCTTTAATTCATCAAATGCCTGTTTGGATTTTAGGTTAAAGTTCTGTTTTACTGTGTTCATGGCTATCTTGGTATAACCCATTAAACGAATTCCATCAAATCCGCAAACCGGTCTGTAAATATCCATTTCTATCAGAGCAAATACAGCTCCAATTGCCATTAAATCCGATGCACAAACAATTGCATTTGACTTTTCGCCATTTTTAAAAGTAATTTCCCTAGCTTTATATTCGTTAAAATCACCATATTCTACAATAAGTTCAAAATCCAGCTCTTCCTGTAGCTTTCTCATGGCATCCAGACGTCTATTGGTAATATATCCACCTGCTCCGCCTGCTATATACAATACCCTATCAATGTAGATATTCTCCTCTAAGGTTTTTTTAGCAACTTCGTATTGGGCAGAAAAATGATCAAGGGATACTGAGGAAGTCCTATCATTTGTAATAGGAGAATCAACTAAGACACAGTTAAATTCCTGTTT
Organism: Lachnoclostridium phytofermentans ISDg; assembly: GCF_000018685.1. NCBI lineage: Bacteria > Bacillati > Bacillota > Clostridia > Lachnospirales > Lachnospiraceae > Lachnoclostridium > Lachnoclostridium phytofermentans. Next base: position 2,903,788 of record NC_010001.1, read on the forward strand.
CTCAATTATTTTATATAAATTCTTATTCTCTATGGACAAGTTGTATATAATTAAACAATTAATCCTCTGAGATTTTAGATACGCTGTTACTTGTTTGTAATTCATCTCATCAAACTGGGAACTGAAGAAAGTTACCACTTCAATTTGATATTCTTTTGCTTTTTCAAAGGCACCTGTCAAGTACTGCATGCTGATTTCATCAACAAATTGACTATTATGGCGGATATCAACAATTAAGCCTACTCTATTAAATACTTTCTTAGAGAGCGATACAGCTACTGAATTTGGTACATATCCCAATTCCTCCACTGCCTTTTCAACTTTTAATCTGGTCTCTTCGCTAACTAAAGAATAGTTGTTCAAAACCTTCGATACTGTTGATTTTGCTACTCCTGCTTTTTTCGCTACATCATTTATCGATACCATCAAATTGCCTCCTACGGAAAACGGTTTCCTTGCATATTACTATACAACCCTTCGCCATGTTTGTCAACACGATTCTATAAAGTTTATAATTTAACAATAATATTTCTAATTTTTTTGGTGATTTTCTATAACAGTTAATATAAAAGAATATTCCTTATAGGAACGAGGTAAATTGATTCCTACTATTTAATATGTAAAAAGGAGCTCTTGCTCGATAGCTGATTTACATCAGCTACTTTGCAAAAGCCCCATTCAAACAAAAATTATAATTTTGAGATTACAAAAATATCATAAATTGCCTTAATAGCAGCATCAAAATCTTCATTTCTAACACCAATAATGATGTTAAGTTCACTAGAACCTTGATCAATCATCTTAATATTGATATCTGAATGCGCTAATGCAGCAAAAATTCTTGCAGCTGTTCCACGCGTTGCCTTCATCCCACGTCCTACTACTGCAATAAGTGCAAGATCGCCCTCCATGTCAATAGAATCTGGTTCGACAAGCTTATGAATTCCTGCTAATACTTTTTGTTCTTTTTCTTCAAATTCGGACTGATGAACAAATACAGTAAAGGTATCAATACCGGATGGTACATGCTCAAAGGAGATATTATTCTTTTCAAATACTTCAAGTACCTTACGTCCAAATCCAACCTCGGTATTCATCATAGCTTTCTCAATGTTAATGGAACAAAATCCTTTCTTACCGGCAATACCGGTGATTGTATACTTAGGCTTATGGCAAGTAGATTCAACAATCCAAGTACCATTATCCTCTGGAGCATTCGTATTACGAATGTTGATAGGAATACCCGCCTTACGAACTGGGAAGATGGCTTCTTCATGAAGTACTGTCGCACCCATATAGGATAACTCACGAAGTTCTTTGTAAGTAATAGTCTCAATACCTGCTGGATTTTCAATGATTCTTGGATCCGCAACTAAAAATCCAGAAACATCCGTCCAGTTTTCATAAACGTCTGCCTTTACTGCTCTCGACACGATAGAACCAGTAATATCAGAACCACCACGGGAAAAAGTTTTAACTGTACCATCTGGTAGCGCTCCATAAAATCCGGGTATGACTGCACGTTCAATTTTAGCAAGTCGTTTTGATAAGAGCTTATCTGTCTTAACTGGATCAAAAGAACCATCTTTTTCAAAACAAATGACATCAGCTGGATCAACAAACTCATAGCCAAGATAATTCGCCATGATAATACCATTTAAGTACTCTCCACGGCTTGCAGCATAATTATCTCCTGCTTTCTTTTCGAAGTTTTTATGTATAAGTTCAAACTCCTCATCAAGCGTAAGATTTATTTGTAATCCATCAATTATTTCTTGGTAACGTTCTTTTATTTTATTTAAAGAATCATGAAAATCTTTACCTTCTTCCGCTAAGGCATAACAAGAGTAAAGCATATCCGTAACTTTGGTATCCTTTGAATCTCTCTTACCTGGAGCAGATGGTATAACAAATTTTCTATCCTCATCTGAACGAATGATATTACCTACTTTTTCAAACTGATGTGCGTCCGCTAAGGAGCTACCACCAAACTTCACAACTTTTTTCATTTTCAATCTCCTCATAAACCTAGATTCCCGCTTTTGATAAACCTTTAATCATTTTTATGACATAATAACTCATTCCTGAAAAAATTTCAATAATAATTTACTTTTCTACGTTAAAATATTAAATTATAAAAATTGGCTTCTCTTCAACAAAATTCCATACTTTATAATATAACTAACCTTAAATAAATGATTCGATGAGAATAGGCCCTATAATAAATGTTGGAGTATGTGAAGAAAAATCAATTCACAACCTTAGCATTTTATTTTATAATCCGTACTCGTATGTTTTCATACAATCAGTTTTCGTATGTTTTCGAAACTTTACAATCGAATATTAATAAGATATAATAGACAGCAGTATATGGAAACTGAGCTAATGGAGGTCATTATGGTAAAAATTAAAGATATAGCAGCAAAGCTAGGTGTATCAATAAGCACCGTATCAAAAGGCCTGCATGGGGCAAGTGATATCAGCGAGGAAATGCGTCAACAGGTACTAGATACCGCCGTAATGTTAGGATATGTTGTGAAAGAAAAAAAATCCCAAGACTACCATAAAGTTTGCATTATGGTTGAGAACATGGATTATGAAAATATCAACCAATTCGGCTATGAATTAATTACAGGATTTAAATTAATGGCACAAGAGCAACAGTATCAGGTTGATGTAATCCCTATGGATGTTTACACGCAGATGCAGCAATCCTATGATACTTATATGAAACAACAATCATACAGCGGCGCATTCTTTCTTGGTTTTGAGATGTCCGATGCTTATATGCAGCAATTAAAGCATACTACTATCCCTACTGTCCTATTTGATAATTACATATCAAATAAACATGTTGCTTATATTGGAACTGACAACCATATCGGCACAAAATCCTTAGTAAACTATCTCCAAGAAAATGGCCATAAAAAAATCGCATTATTAAATGGTTCCAAAAACAGCTATGTATCTAACTTACGTTATGAAGGCTTCCTAGCTGCTATGAAAGATGTCGGTTTGGAAATCGATGAAAATTTGATTGGTTATGGTATCGGCTTCTTACCAGAGACCGCAAGTTCCTATATTCCACAGTTTATAGAAAATGGAGCTACTGCTATTGTATGTGCCAGCGATCTTATCGCCGCAGGTGCCATTAATGAAATTCATAAGCTCGATTTAAGAGTACCAGAAGATATCAGTATCACTGGATTTGATGATCTTCCAATTGCTAAGTATTTAGCGCCACCACTAACTACCATCCGTCAAGAGCGTTTTACACTTGGAAAAACTGCATTTACTCTACTTTCTCAACTTATATCTGCAGTACCAGTTAGTACGATGCTCTTCCACTCAGAGTTAGTAATAAGAGAATCCGTATCTAAGGTAAAGTAAATATACTATATAAATAGCTCTGTGTACAAAGAATCTAGTCAAGTTCCATGAACTCACCCAAGATTTTGTATGCAGAGCTATAATAATTACAATTAGATAATCAATTATTACGAAGACGTTTAGATAATCAATTATCACCCTAGAAGTTCGATAAAGACGTTCAGATATCTAATAGCTATGTAACCTACTATCTAATAGCTATGTAACTACGTTTAAGCGAAGTAATACCCCCCATGCACAATCAAAACATACTATTGCTTGGGGGGTCATGTTTTTCATTATAAGAAAAAAGTTCGCAAATCACGCTTTTTCTATTTATAACATCTACACTGTTTTATAATTACTAAGTATTCTTTCTAATTCCATTATCTCGGTTTTCTTCAAACTTTGATTATTTAAGTATTCCACTAAAAATGTATTTAAAGATCCATTAAATAGTTTATCTAATAACACCTTTGTTTCCGTACGTTGTACGGTTCGTTTGGAGATAGCTGCCTTACATTGGAAGCCAGGCTCTTCCCGGATAACTGCTCCTTTCTCAATCAAACGTTTTATTACGGTATAGGTAGTATTCTTTTCCCAACCAACATATTCTTTGATTATTTTTGCAATATCCTTCGCTGCCAGTACTTTGTTAGACCACAAGAGTTCCATAATATTAAGTTCACCTTCATGTAATCTTATTTCTCCCATATTTTGCTTCTCCTCACAAGCATCTTTTGTATTTTTGATGCTTATTTTCTACAACTTATAGTTCTCATAAGCTTATTCTACTATAGTAGATGGTAACAACTACCATTATTCTATCGAATTAGAATTAATTTGTCAATCTCTCTTATAAGCAAAACATCGCATAATATGGCAAATGTTTCACTTGATTTGAGTATTCATAATTTCGATTCGAAATCTTAACAGAATAAGGAATATCATGTGCAGAACGAAAGATACTTACACTCTTTGATCTTGTATTTTCATTTGTCTTTATCTCAAGCGGTATCACACCATCGGAGTTTTGAATCAAGAAATCTATCTTTGCTTGACTATTAGACTCCCAAAAATTCGGAAGATATCCTCTTGCTATAAGACTTTGCATAATGTAGTTATCTAAAACTGTTTTTTCTATCATTTCATTTTGAGTATCTAAATAAAGAGAATTCTTTCGAATTAGAGTGTTCAGTATTCCAACATCCGCAACGTAAAGCTTAAATTGTAACGCTTCTGGACTTATGGTAATACCTTCTGTTTTGTCGTATGTACCTTTTGAACATTTGTACACTATAGAATTAGCCACAAGATATTGAATCACATCTTTATAGTGGGCATAGGTTGCACCCTTTCGTATCAAGCGATATTGAAATTTTTTGTTCTCCTTTAATAATTGTTCGACCATAACAGAACAGACTTGGCTAAGCTTAAGTGCATCACTTTCTGAATGTTTCTCTTTTGCAGAAGCAAGCATGGATAGATAAATACGTTGATGAATTTCAGCAACATTGCTCGTATTTTCCATAATAATATAATCGTTGACAGCTGCTGGCATCCCACCAACAATGAGATAATCTTCAAAAATTGTAAGAAGTTCCTTATGCACAATTTCCGGAATCTTACGGTTGGTCTGATAATGCCCTTTGATTACTTCAGCATACCATTCATTCCCTCCGGCTACTAAAAATTCATCAAATTCCATTGGATAAAGAGTAAAGCTGTCGTAATACTCCTCGTTCATCTCCATTAATTCACTTGATAATACTAATATTGGAACAGCATTTTCAGAAACAATAGTTTCATTCATTAAATAATGATTAAGAGCTTCCATTGCTTCTTTACAAAAGGAAATTTCATCAAGTATCACTAATAGATTTCCTGATAATTCTAAAGGAATTTCATAGTACTGAAATAATAATTCAATAAAATTTAAATCATTTTCAATAGAATAAGCAGCTTTTTCAAATAGATTACAAACAGCTGCATTGGTTTCAAAGTTAACATAGAGATTGCCTTCGTAAAAGGACTTTGCAAAGTCAAGTGCTAAGAAGGTCTTACCGACACCTTTGATGCCGGTAATCCACATTGGTTTTCTTAAGTTTTGCTCTTTCCATGTTATTAATTTCTTAATCGCATTGCGTTTCACTTAGTTACACCTCAATTTTTCAATCAATTGCTGAAAGTATTCGGGCAATGGAGCCTCAAATTCCATATATTCCTGCGTAGTTGGATGAAGGAATCCTAAAACTCTGGCATGTAAAGCCTGCCCTTCAAGATGAAATTTATCTTTCTCCGGTCCATACACATCATCACCTAATAGAGGGTGATGTAAACTAGCCATATGAACGCGGATTTGGTGAGTACGTCCTGTTTTTAATGTACATTCAATATGAGCATAACCTTGGTTGTGTACATATCCAAGGTTAAAATTCTCCAATACACGATAGTTCGTGACTGCATTCTTCCCATTCTTATGGTTGATTGCCATCTTCTTACGATCTACTGGATGTCTTCCAATAGGCGCATCTACTGTTCCTTCCGTTTGTTTAAAGGAATTATAGACAAGCGCTTCATATTTTCTTGTAATGGAATGTACCTTTAATTGTTCTGCTATCGATTGGTGAGATTTATCATTTTTACAAACAACCAATACTCCAGTCGTATTCATATCAATACGATGAACGATTCCTGGCCTCATCACTCCATTTATTCCGGATAGTCTATCCTTACAATGATATAATAGTGCATTTACTAAGGTACCAGAATAGTGACCTGCCGCCGGATGAACAACTAATCCTTTTGGTTTATTGATTACGATAATATCCTCATCTTCATATAAAATATCAAGGGGAATATTCTCTGCTGCTATCTCTAATGATACGGGTTGAGGAACTTCATAAGTTAGTATATCCCCTTCTTTTAAACGGTAATTTGCCTTAATCACATTACCATTGATCTTCACAAGGGAATCTTTTATTAACTTCTGAATATAGGAACGAGAAATACCTTCCTCAAATTCTGCAAGAAAACTATCAATGCGTTCATCCTCATACTCACTGTCTATACAGCATGTTTTTATGTTTTCCATTTTATATCCTCTTAACTTAACTTCTTTTAACATCTATTCTTTTACTTAATTTCATTTAACATCAATTCTTTTGCGTAACTTAACTAATTTTCTACCATTACTCTAATTCCGCTAATCCTTCTTTTTCTTACTAATGAACGAAAAATCATCGTCTTTATAATAAAATAAAAGCAATATTGCAAACAAGATTGTAGAACATGTGATATAGATGTCTGCAACATTAAATACTGGAAAATCGATTAACTCAAAATAGATAAAATCAATGACATGACCATATAAAATTCGATCAATTAAATTATTACCAGCAGCACCGGCAGCAATAAATACTAAGATATAACGTATTGCATTATATTTTTTAGTTCTTGGTAATTTAAAAAATAAAAATGCCATAACGATGACAGCTACTACAGTAATAAAAGTTAAAAGGTAGGCTCTGCCACTAAAGATCCCCCAAGCTGCTCCATCATTCTCGTGATAGATTAACCTAAGGGTTTTTGGTATTATAACAAGCGAATCTCCATCCGCAAATTGTGACTTTGCAAAATATTTTGTTATCTGATCAAGGATAAGCAGTATCACAAACAAAATACCGTACTTAATGTAAGACTTTTTCGATAATAAATTCTCCTGTTCCATCCTAAGTTACCTTTCTTCCATAATGAACTCAATTGCCCTAATAAGCTCTTTCTTCGTTATTGTTGTATCAATGAATGCCTCTCCAATGCTACGTAATAGTATAAATTTTATTTGACCTGCATCCATTTTTTTATCACGGCTTAATGCTTCTAAAATATTTGCTATCTCTAATTTTTGCACTCTGATTGGTAGTTTGAATGCCTCTATAGTGGATAAGATATCCTCATGTTCTTCTTTCGTTAAGTATCCTCTTTCATAGGAAAGAAAGATTGCTGCAGACATACCAATTGCCACACATTCTCCATGTAATAAGGTAAATTCCATCCATTTTTCAACTGCATGTCCAATGGTGTGTCCAAAGTTAAGCCATGCTCTTTCGTTATGTTCATGAGGATCAATTTCTACCACTGCACGTTTTATCTCGCAGCTTCGACCAACCATTTTTCGTAGTACCGCGATGTCTTTTGCTACAATTGCATCCTTATTATCTTTTAGCCATTCATAGTAAGCCTTATCCTGAATTAATCCATGCTTTATTATCTCTCCCATACCTGAAAGAAAAATTCGCTCCTCTAATGTTTTAAGGCATTCTAAATTCATATAAACACAGGAAGGCATATGAAATGCTCCTACCATATTCTTATAGGCTTTAAAATCAACTCCAGTTTTTCCTCCAATACTGGAATCAACCATTGCCAAAAGAGAAGTAGGTACCTGTAAGAACCTTATTCCTCTTAGATAAGTTGCTGCAGTATAACCAGTCAAATCTCCTACTACACCACCGCCAAGTGCTAATAAAACATCATTGCGGTCAAAACTCTCTCTGATTAAATACTCATATAAATTCTGTACAGTCTCAAGATTCTTATTGTCCTCACCTGCTGGGAAAACAAAGGATACCACCTTACCAGGAACCCCAAGTAAAAGCTCCTCTAATTGTTTAAGATAATAAAGACCGACATTACTGTCTGTAACGATACATATTTTTCTATTTTTTAACTCAAAAGCATTGATTTCTTCTATTAAGTCCTGAAAAGACTCTTTTAGAACAATATCATAGCAAGGTTTCTCATCATACTTTACTTCCAATCGATCGTACAAATCAAGCATGGCAAATTTCCTCCTTAATCTTCGTCATCCTCTAGATTAATAAAGGAAAACTCATCCTGTTGCTCCGCCACTGGTTCTGTATTAGAGAATGTACTTTTCATTAATTCATTATATTCTTCTAATGTGATTTCTTCACTTGCCGCACTGACCTGCTCTAAAGCATCCATATATTCTTTCTCTGTAACCTGATATTGCTTCTTTTCATGTTTATTATTATTAAAATTGTGATTTTTATTATTCATGACAGACGAATTAGCTTGCCAATTCGTCTTGTTTTGATTCTTATTATTGGAATGATGATTCTTATTATTTATATGTTGATTTTTATTTCCAACTCTTTCATCATATTTATTATTCTTATTTCCGACTGGAGGCATTTGATTCTTGCCCACATTATTTTCTGTAAGTGCTGTTCTTCCTGCCTCATTAAAATTATCATTCTCAGCCTTTGTAACATTCTCATCCTTTTCATTTAGAGTTACAAAGGTTTCAATTTTAGCAATACTGATATCAAAACAATTGCTTTGTAATAATTCTATTTGAGCTGCTGCTAAATTTTTAAATTGCAATTTATATTTTTCATACTGTTGCAATAGCCCAATTGTTTGAGCATGTAAGTGTTCCAATTCATTCTTAGCGTCAGCAACAATAATCTGTGCTCTCGTCATAGCCTCATTTTCAATATTTTTTGCAGTAACAAGTGCCTGCGCTTTTGTATCTTCTGCTGTTTTTTCTGCTAAAACTAAAGCTTTTTGTAATGTTTTTTCTATTGTTTTGTAGTATTGAATTCCTTCTGTTAAGACTGAAATCTTATCTTTCATCTCCATATTTTCACGGTATATCTGCTCATAACTTAACAATACCTCGCGTAAGAAGGAATCCACATCCTTCTTATCATACCCAAGTCCACCGGATTTGAAAGTTTTACTTTGTATTTCTATTGGTGTAATCATATCCTATTCCTCCTATTGGTATATAGATAATGTTGCGTATATCCTGCCCTTTTTAGAGATACCACCCTGTTCCTTAAACTTAAATTTACCATATCCTCGTACAGAAACAATATCATCAGGTTTTAACATATAACTATTGGAAGTGACTAATCTTGCATTGACAAATACCTTTTCACCAGCAATTAAACCAGTAATGCTGCTTCTTGAAGTGTGAAAAGCAAGTGCAATAAGGGAATCCAAACGAAAAGAAGCAACACTACCGGTTACTTCTCTAAAGGATATTGTAGCTTGCACTTCATCTGGTTTTATCATTTCAACACGAACGACATTGTGTCTTACTTTGCTAAGGCTAGTAGTAATAAAATCACTTAGCAGAGAATCACAATAACAATAAGCCTCTTTTCCCCTCACTAAGATGTCACCAAGTTTCGAACGTTCAATACCTACGTTAAGAATAGCCCCCAAATAATCTCTGTGATCGAGCTCTCCTGCAAATTTTTCACTTGCTGGATAGATTCTAAGGCATTGAATTGGATAGTCGTTTTTATCCTCTGTTTGCAACATGATATTTCCATGTTCTTTTACCATATCTCCATGAAAACAAATACGAACCCTTTCTGCACCCTCATATCCACCATACATCGAGTAAGCTAGCAAAGGTAATTCTTTCTCCATACTATGAAATATACTGATTTCATTTATATTTAAGAAATCAGTATATACACATATCTCCTTATGATAAGCACTTTTCGCTGATTCTAATATAATCTTACGAAAAAGAAACTCTTCTTTCTCTAAATTCATGTAAATCTCCATTCCATTATGCACTGATTAACTGTTGTAAATACGACAATATAAGAAAAGCTATAATCGGCGATAAATCTGAAATAGCAGTAAAAAAACTGGAATGACTTAATAGAATTTTTACCGGATTTAAGATTGGGTCTAATACAAATTTCAGCGGTTTCTTTATAAATGAAATTAAGAACATATCAACGAAAATCTGTATCAATAAAAAGACCTGTAGAATACTAAAAAATATTGAAAAGGACTTCGTCAATAATAAATATATAGGCATCATTCTAAAAATCCTTATTAAGTGTCGGAACTTCGAAACCATTTTGACGAATCAAATCTAGATAATCGCCTGAAATATCTACAGAATCCGGTGATATAATAAAAATATAACTTGAAATCTGATGTAATTTTCCATTTAAAGAATAAACTGCTCCTGAAATAAAATCCATCACACGCTGAGCAAGATCCACATCAAATCCTTCTAAGTTGATAACCGCTGCACGTCCCGATAATAACATATCACAGATATCCTGCGAATCTTCAAAACTAGTAGGTTTCATTATACACACTTCTAAGCCCTTTTGAGGATTTCTGATAGGAACCACCTTACTAACATTGGTCTTTTCCATCCGCTGAGAACGTTCTTTTCTTAAATCTGCAAAGTCTGATGATCCGGAAGCTGCGGAAAGTTTTGATGAACTACTTGTTGGTGCTTCTTCAGAGAATGCAGGTCTTTGTGACGGAAATGTTCTTTTTTCCTGCTTTACAGCTTGTCTCTGCTCTTGCCTTTCTGTCTTCCTGCGTTCTTTTTCCTCTAGTTCACTTACGTAATCATCATAATCATCTAAATCTTCATCATCTGTCAACTTTAAGGAATCCAGAATATTTTTAAATAAATTTGCCATAGCACAATCTCCTAATCTTATTTATTCGCTATAATTGCGCTCCCCAAAGATACCGGTTCCCACGCGAACCATAGTAGAGCCTTCTTCTATTGCTACCTCATAGTCGCCGGTCATTCCCATCGAAAGTATTTTCATAGATACATTATCAATGTTTTTTTCATTGATGTCAACATATAATTGGTGCATTTTATTAAAATAGGTTCTATTTTCCTCGGCATTTTCTGTAAAAGGCGCCACTGTCATTAAGCCTTTGACACAAATCGAGGACAAGCTTGCAATCTCACGAATTAGTGTCTCTACCGCGCTTGGTTTGACACCAAATTTCGATTCTTCGTCAGCAATATTAATCTCAACCAATATATCGACCAGGACCCCTTTTTTCTTAGCCTCAATATCAATCTGCTCTGCTAAGCGAAAGGAATCCACAGAATGAATTAGCTTCACTTTATCTACAATATATTTCACTTTATTTCTCTGTAAATGACCTATCATATGCCAATTTATCTCAGGAGACAAATTAGAATCATAAGAAGAATTGTCTAACTGCGTTATGGATATTGGTGCCGAGGACGACTCAGGTACAAATTTTTCACACTTATCACATAACTCCTGGACTTTATTTTCTCCAAATTCTCTTAATCCAGCATGATAAGCTTCCATTAACATCTCAAATGGTTTTGTCTTACTAACTGCAATTAATGTAACTTCCTCTTTTGATCGATTACTCCGCTTACATGCCGCTTCGATCTTTTGTAATACATTTGTTATATTGTCTTGTATCATAGAAGCCTCCATTCTATCTTACTTTTTATCTTGCATCATAGAAGCCTCTAACCATCGAAAAATCCGCAAGCTTTAATAAATTACAGCAGATTCTATTACCTTAGTTGCATCTAGTGCGATATGGTCATATACAGACAGTCCTCGCTTCGTACCTTTTTTAACAATTACGTACTCGTCGTTTTCAGACAATCGTTCAATACGTCTAAAAACAGCATACCCCTTGTTGACGTTATAAACACCTTCCAGTTTCCCTCTAAGACTGATTCGGAATCTATCTGTAGTTTTGTCCGATAGAATAAAATCGTTTTCTCCAAAGGTTTCTTTATCAACATAACCATAAGTTTCATCTTCATAGTATATTTCGCAAGCTGTAAACCTTGGTTCTAATGCTTTTGTTGTTTCATTATATACTTCACGAACTAAGCCAAGCTCTCCAGAGTCACCACCATTGGTAAAATACTCAATTGGTATCATATAAAATTCCTTCTCTGTAATCGCTGATTTTGGTATTTTTAATCCTGACTCTTTTTTTAACTGTATCTCTATCTCTAGAAATCTTTCCCTTAAATATCTTGTAACATACTTATCTAACGCAATATTTAGAAACCATGATTCCCCTTTTTTTTCAACTGTAAATGGTGCTCTCACTTGAAATTGATCTAGAGTTATCGTAAAAGTAATCATTGTTCTATCTTGTAATTGATTTGCTAATTCTGCAGAAATAGGTGCAACGATGTTCCAATGATCCTCATTCAGCAGTTTATATACATTTTGGCTATTTTCAATGATTTCTCCAGTACGCAAATTCTTTCTTTCATATTGTTCCATGTTAAATGTTGCTTCTGCTACATTGTCTGGCAATAACCCATCAAGAGTATCAGAATAATAAGAAATAATTCCAGCTTCCCCGGCTTTCACAACACCAAAGTTTGAACTTAAACCAGTACTGTTAATAATCTCCTGCATATTAGAAAGTAAATTAACATCCAAAATATTACGAATACTAGCTGATATCTCATCTCTGAAATTATAAACATCCGAGTAATTGCTATCTTGATACGTATATTGGAATTTTGCTATATCTTTACGTATACTGGCTGCGTCCATCTTGGAAAATTTTATTCCGCCTGTTGTATCCGTTAGTTTTTCGTAAATCTTCTTACTTTCATCTATAGAATAGATCGTAGAATCCTTCGCAACCCTTGCACCTTCACGAAAGTAGTAATTCACATAACCAGATCGATCTGTTGTAATCATTTTCTCTTCTCTAGTTATCACACCTTGTACAATATTCTCCTGAGAAAGTGGTTGTTCTGAAACTTCAAAAATCGAAATCTGAGGTTTCGATAAATATAAATACACATTTAACCCTGTATAAATTAAGATTATTATGAAAATGATAACACCTATATTAATCGATCTTCTTTTTTTAAATTTGACTACCTTTGAATTCTCCTGCATAATAACCTCTTTTATTTTTCTATTTGTTTCCACTGGTTATTTGCATAAAAAACCATGGATTGTTTACACTACCATTAACTAGAACACATAGGAGGTGTAAAATATGAAAGTTATTGATTATATTGCTCTAGTTCTTGTTATTATCGGTGCAATCAACTGGGGATTAATTGGATTTTTCCAGTTTGATTTAGTACGATTCATATTTGGTAATATGACCATTTTAGCTCGCACCATATATGCATTAGTTGGTATATCCGGCTTATATGCTTTAAGCTATTTTGGTAGATTAAAAAATGACGATATGTAATCATGTTACAAAGTGAGGAGCTTAACTCCTCATACATTACGAATAAGTGCTTTCGTAATATGTTGCACTAATTAACAAAACAGTCATAATGACTGGACAGTTTAACGACTGGACAGTCATTATACTGGCTAGTAAAAAGAATATTTCATAAAGGAAGCGGTTTTACACTAATCTACGGAGTATTGATTCCGTAATTGAAGTGCAAAACCGCTTTCTTGGAAACTAAAATGGCGAAGCCGCTTTAGTTTTATTATCTTAAAGAGCTACAATCACGTTCTGTTTCTTAGTATCAGGCAAATCGTTTTCATTAATGGAGATACTGATGATAAAGTCAACTTGGAATTTTGTTGATATCATCTCTATCTTATCAAGTACATCGCTTATATCTTCTTGGCATGTACATGCAATTTTCATAAAACTGTCAAGATAAATTTTTTGCAGGTCATGATTAGCTGCTATCAGTCCACACACAAATCCTATAAATTCTTTCGGAGTTTCAATACAATAATCTTTTACGTTAATCAAACGTATTTTATTATTGAGTTCATACATAATCTTATTGCTCTTATCAAGATAAAAAACATTCCCTTTCACGGCCCCAATTTCTGAGTTTGCCTTATCAATTAGAATTTTTGTCTTACCTTTACCTTTTGCACCTACAATAATCTGTATCATCGCAATCTCCTCCTTTACATTATAAACGATTTCTTGCTTACTCATATTATAGTATAACCGAATTGAAAAAACAATCCTATTTTGCTTAAGAATTCCATTTTTTCATTTTTAATTATCAGACAACTAATGTCGAACAAAGGAGGAAATAACTTATTCCATCTCTAAAAGGTGAGCATGTTGATTATATAAACTCGTTTTCCCAGCAGCTTTAAAAACTGCACTAATATACGCTTTTCCATCCGCTGAGTTACTGTAAAGAATCAAACAATCTCCCGCATCACCGGTACTTCCAGTCTTTCCACCAAACACTGTAACTCCTTCCGGAGTCTCTTTCGTACCAAGTAAAAACATATTTGTTGTTTCATAAGATTTTCTTCGAAGCTTTCCGTCCTTATCTGTAATGGAAGCCTCATAGTTTATCTGCTTTATAATCGGAACAAATTTCTCATATTTTAAACATTCTTTAAAGATTAAGTACATATCATATGCTGTTGTATAATGATTCGGGTCATGTAGCCCATGAGGATTTGTAAAATGCGTATTGGTTGCTCCAATATTAGCAGCTTCCTCATTCATCTTTTTTACAAACTCCTCTACAGAACCATACATATGCTCTGCAATAGCGACTGCTGCATCATTTCCAGAGTAGACTAATAAACAATTCAGAAGAGTTTCCATTGAAACTACGTCACCAGCTTTAAAATTACATAGTTTGGCGCCATAAGTAGTAACCCCTGCATTGTCCTTTTCTATCGTAACACTATCCTTTAGATCACCATACTTAAGTACAATGAGTGCTGTCAATAATTTCGTTGTACTTGCTGGATAGATTCTATCATATACATTTTTCGCAAACAATACTTGATGATCTGTGTCATCAATCATAAATGCTGCTATTGCTGGAATCGCCGGATCTTCCATGTGGTTTTGACTTTCATCCACAACACTGTAATCTTTTGTTAGAAAATCTCCAGCTACAGCATCTACATAAGTTCCGATACTTTCAATCATTTTACCATCGGTACCGGAATATAGCATTAATACATCTGATTGTTTCGAACAGCCCGTAAGTAGCAAACTGATACTTAAAACTAACACAACTACTTTCTTCAATTTGAACTCCAATCTGCCAATTCTATACGTTGTATTTTGACTATCATTTTCCCTTGAATAAATCACGCCAATCCAAATCCCCACGATCCAAAGCTTTAATCAAAAGTTCTGCTGTAGCTAGGTTGGTCGCAAGTGGAATATTATGTGTGTCACAAAGATGGACAACTGTCATAATATCTGGTTCGTGTGATTTTGGAGTTAAAGGATCACGTAAAAAGATAACCATATCGATTTCATTATGCTCTATTTGAGCACCCATCTGCTGTTCGCCACCTAGATGACCTGCTAAATATTTATGAACATTTAAATTTGTTACCTCTTCAATTAATCTACCTGTGGTTCCCGTCGCATATAACTGATGCTTTGACAAAATACCACGGTACGCAATACAGAAGTTCTGCATCAATTTCTTTTTCGCATCATGTGCTATCATTCCAATATTCACGTTCCTACCTCCTCTTTTATGCTATAGTGATAATGTCTCCTTTTGTGGTAACATCCTTTTATTTTGAAGACTTACATTCAATAATACGCCTAACATCAACATATTTCCCAATAAAGCACTTAAACCCGAACTGACAAATGGTAACGGAATACCAGTATTCGGTAATAATGAAGTTACAACTCCAATATTAACAAAAAGCTGAAACATCGTCAATGATGCTATACCAGAAGCAATTAACATTCCCATAAAATCTTTCGCCATTCGAGCAATTTTCAATGCTTTATAGATGAAAATCATTAGCAATACTATGACTATCATGCTTCCAACAAAACCAAATGCTTCTGCAATCGCAGTGAAAATAAAGTCACTCTCAATAACTGGAACTTTACTAGCTTTAAGCGTAACCTCTGCATCAGTTAACCATTTACCCGAAATACCGCCTGCACGAATGCACTTAGCAGCATTTACCTGCTGATAAGCCAGCTGTGGAAATCGCTCTGGATGTAGCATAGCTAAGATTCGATCTCTTTGATAATCGTTTAGAATTACTTGGTACTCTTGCTGTACGTACCAAAAGAACGCGATAAAACTTGGTATACCAATTGCTAGAGTTGGCAAAATTATCTTGTAGCTAAGCCCTGCCATATAAAACATACATAAAAATGTTGCAAACAATACAATACTTACTGATAAATCCGGCTGGATAAAAATTAAGCTAATCGGTATTACCATTAGAATTAATGCCAGAAAAATGATCGATGCTTTATTAATTTGCCGCCTAACGATGTCAAAAAACTTTGCTAAGAATATGATCATTATAATTCTGGTTAGCTCAGAAGGCTGTACTTCAGTGGAGCCAATTAAAATCCATCTTTGCGCCAAATAATGTGATTTACCAAGTGGAGTAAATTTTGTGATTACAAGTAAAGCTATATTAATAAAATAAAGCGGAATAAAAAACTTGGCAACAAAGTGGTAGTCTATAAGTGAGACAACCACCGCAACAATTAAACCAACTGCGTAGCCAATGATTTGCTTTTCAAACTGTCTTTCATTCGCATCTTGTAAACGTCTGATCAACACCATACCAATAACACCAAGTATCGATATGATAGCTAGCATTGATACCTGATAATGCTTTAGATCATATTCCTCAAAATTAAAAATAGATTTGAACAAAGTTTTAAACATGAATTAATTTCCTTACTTACTGTGCTTTAGGTCTTTGATCGGAATATTGGCAAATAACGCTGGTACATTTCCGTTATTGCCTTCTGATTCCGTCTGAGTTATTTTGATATCTAGACCTTCTTGGTCTATTACTATATATTTTGATATCACAGCGATAATATCGTTTTTAATCTGTTCCATGATTTCAGGAGAACAACCAGCGCGATCCGACACTAAGACAAGTTTTAACCTGTCCTTCGCGACACTTCCCGATGCTTTCTTTTTAAAAAAATCCATTAAAGCCATTAGACTATCCTCCTTAGTTTTTCTTAAACAGTTTACTAAAGAACCCCTGCTTGGAATTTAAGTCAAGATATGGTACCTCTTCTCCTGTAATACGGCGGCAAATATTCATATATGCCTTACCTGCCATAGAATCGGAACCAACCAAAGGCTCTCCCTGATTTGTTGAAATGACAATATTTTCATCATCTGGGACAACACCAATCAAATTGATAGCTAAAATCTCCACAACATCTTCACTTGACATCATGTCTCCTCGTTTTACCATATCCATACGAAGACGGTTTACGATGAGCTCTGTTTTCTTCATCTCATTTGCTTCCAACAACCCAATGATTCTGTCTGCATCACGTACAGCAGAAACCTCTGGAGTTGTGACTACTAATGCTCTGTCAGCGCCAGCGATGGCATTTTGAAATCCTTGCTCAATACCAGCAGGACAGTCCATTAATATGTAATCAAATTCTCCACGTAATTCATCGGATAGCTTTCTCATCTGTTCCGGTGTTACTGAGGATTTATCTCTTGTTTGTGCAGATGGTAATAAATAAAGATTAGGGTAACGCTTGTCCTTAATTAATGCTTGCTTTATACGACAATTGCCTTCTATTACATCGACTAAGTTATAAACAATACGATTCTCAAGTCCTAAAACTACATCTAAATTTCTTAACCCGATATCGGTGTCGATTAATACAACTTTTTTGTCAAGCTTTGCAAGTCCTGTTCCCACATTTGCTGTAGTTGTTGTTTTACCAACTCCACCCTTTCCGGATGTTACAACGATTACTTCTCCCATTTAAGATTCCTCCAGATATATGATTTAAAATTACATGCAACATAAGTTACATGTAGTAAGTAAAAACAAATTCCCCTATAAACGAATATCATTAAGGACTTTCTTATTCAAAGGTTCAATATAAATATTTCCTTCTTCTAAAAATGCAATCTTAGTTTCCTTCGCTTCCTCCTTCGATGGATGATCCGGTGCTCTCGCAATGATATCTGCAATTCTAATCTGTCCTGGATTCATATCTAAAGATAATACAAAAGCGTTTTCATTTCCTGTAGCACCAGCAAAAGCTGTCCCCTTTAAGGAACCTAGTACAATAATATTTCCTTTACTTACCACGCTGGCTCCAGGATTTACATCCCCGATAATAATAACACTTGTTTCAGTCTCTAACACTTGTCCTGATCTTAAGTTTCCCTTATAGAATTGCCCTGTGGCATTGGAAAGCTCTAAGAGCTTATCCTCCAATGCCTTGGCAAATACTTTATCTCTTTCCTCATCATTGTCTATTACACAAATTACGTGAAGATCTGAACTTATTGCAATTGCATCTAAGATTTCCCGTTCCTCAGTATCCGTTAACTTACGTCCTTCGAAACTAATGGCCATCTTCGCATTTCCTAAAAATTTTCTTGAGTCTTCAAATTTAACTTTGATATCCTCTAACAACTTAGAAAACTCTAATTCTTTATCGAGTACAACTACAATACCATGTTTATTTCCTTTAATAATGACTGAATTATTCATACAATCACCAATTATACTAAGCATAAACATTAACACTTTGCATATGCATTTATGCTTTGCATATCCTTTCTGGTCTATCCTAGTCAGACACCTTAATGTTAGTTGCGGAGCCTGCAGTAATATCTCCATTTAAGAGAGCTTCTTTATTCTCACCATTAAAATAATATCCCAGTACTTCGCGCGCCATCTTTGCAGCATTCGCAGAAGCATAACCATTCGGAATAATACAGGTAATACTGATTTCTGGATTCTCATATGGTGCATATCCTATAAATAGAGCATGGTTAGGTTTTGTTTTACTAACCTGCGCTGTGCCAGTTTTACCTGCCACAGTTACTCCTAGGTTCCCATAGAGACGGTCTAAGGAGTTAGCGGAGGAGTTAACTACAAGATACATACCTCTTTGTACCATATTCCATTGTTCATCTGTGAATTCAGTAATCTTATTGTAAACACTTGCCTGATTTTCATAAATCATCTTATGATCCTTTGTTTCAACCCTATCTAATAAAGTAAGGTTAAAGCAAGTACCACGATTTGCAAGGGTCGTTACATAACGAGAAATCTGTGTCGGAGTAAAATTATGATAATATCCAATCGCTGTTCGAATCGCATCGGTATTCGATATCTCAGGTTTTGATTCTTCCACTTCTACCCCAGATACATCACCGAATCCAAACATCTGCGCATATTTTTGAATCTTTTCAAGTCCAATCGCATCCTTATAAATACCACTGTCATTTTTTGATAAACGATTTGCAGTCTCATAGAAAAAGTAGTTACAGGAATGTTGAATTGCTTGAGCTGCATCGAGTGTACCATGCGAGCTTGGGTATTTCCAACATTTTGGTGAAGGAACGATTTCTTCAAAAATACCTCTGTCAGTGATTCTAGTAGATGTATTAATAACTTTCTCACCAAATCCTGCAAAAGTCATCAATGGTTTAAAAGTAGAACCAGTCGTTGTTTTCTGCATCGTAGGACGGTTAATTAATGGAGTTGCCTTATCCTCCAATAACTTACTGTAATAATTCCAGTCAATTTTATTGGCTAGATAGTTATTATCATAGGAAGGATAGGTAACCATTGCTAGGACATCACCGGATTTTGAATCGGTAATTACAATAGAACCACTGCAAGGTTCAAGAGCCAACTGTCCCGGCGTAATTTCGAGATTTCTGATCTTTGTAGTAATAAAATCATAAGCAGAAAGACTTCCACTATTTAATCTCGCATAGTCATTCTCATTATATTCTAACACATCTTGGTCAAATAATAAAAGACAAATTTCTCTTCCTGTTAATTTTTTTGAAAAGACTAGGGTTCGGTAAATCTTCTTCTCAAACTCCTTGTCATCTACTAATAAATTCATAGCATAATCTTTAAGTTTTTCATATAGTTCATCTGTTCTATAGTATTCTGTACCTACACCAAGTTTAGATAAATCAACCCAGTTTTGAGTAATCGCATACTGTAAAAACTTACTAAGGCTAAGTTTATTATCCTTGTAATTTAGATACTGTGGATCTTCTTTGTTAATCTTAGAAGATAAGACTATACCGACTTGGCTAGAAGAAAGTTTCGAGTATACATATTGTAGATACTCTTCCATCTCTGTTCCTGCAGCACTATTCGTAACCGTACTATCAACCTTTAATAAATTATTTAAGCTATCAAAAATTCCAACACGTTTATCTAAAAACTTTTGGTATACATTTTTCTCTAAGTCTGTCGCATCATCCTCTTTAAAATGAGCTATATTAACAACATTATTATTTAATAATGCATTGTAAACTTCATAGATTGGTACTTTTATCTTCGCAGCATTTACTCCTTTTCCGCCGTAATCCATATCTGGAGTAATAACGGATAGTAAAATTTCTGCAATGTTCTTCTCTAAGATATGATAACTTGCAACTTGAAGGTCACGATCTATTGTAAGATAAACATCATTACCAGTAACAGGTTCTTTTGTAACTTTTACATCAAGTTCCTTACCGCTATCATTTAGAGTTAAGGTTGATTCCCCTTTTGTACCAACCAGATAGCTTTCCATTTCCTTTTCTATACCTGTTTTACCAACAACATCTGTTTCTCCATAAATTATTTCGGCTTCATTTAATTTTTCCAATTCTGTAGAATTGATGAGACCGGTGTACCCTAAGATATGCGCAAAATAAATGCTGTCGTTATATACCCTAGATGTATCTAACTTTACTTCGACCCCTGGCATATCTGCCAAGTTTTCCTTCACTGCCGCTACAGTTTTTTTATCTACGTTTGAAGCTATCGTAATCTGGTTATAACTTGGTACATTAATCAACAATTGGTAACGAACCGTCATAATTTTTAGGGCATCTTCTAAAGAATATTCATCAGAGATTCGAAACATCGGCGACCCGCTAACACCATACTTTAGAAAATCAAATACCTCTTGAGCAGTTGCATTTCTCTGGCCCTCTTCCAGCTTACTAATATGCGTTTTACAGTATGCATTCTTCTTAAAACGTAATAATTGATCACCAGAAATATCAAACGCTAATTCACCGTTATTATCGATAATAATATTAAAGTTTAACTCAATATCATATCCATATTTCTCAAGTAACTTAATTAACTTATGAATCATCGCATTTTTATCTGCGTTTGTTTTTAAAAGCCCACTGTCACTAATAACAATAGAATAACTAGATTCATTAGTCGCTAGTAATTTTCCATTTCTATCATAAATGTTTCCACGAGTAGCTTTTATTTCTCTTGGTTCGCTATTTAAATATTCCTCACTTACGGTGTTAGCTGTACCCTCTACAATCTGCATTACAAACACTTGATAGATTAAAACAGCAAACATTCCCATAAAAATCAAGTTAATAGGAATCATACGCGATGAAAACAATTTCTTTAGTTTATCAAGTAAAACATCAAGCACTACGATCCCTCCTTATTGCTTAACTTGGTTAAACCCAAATGTATCATATGAAAAAGCTTATAAAATACAATACCAACAAGTACAGTATAAATTACTCTTGGTAACATAATTCGATAAGCATAAAATCCTAAATTTAGTCTACCACGTAATAAAAATTCCGCTACATAGTAGAAGAAACAATATACAAATTCACTTGCAGTAATTAAAAGCACAGGAATTGTGTAATCCTCTTTGTCATAAATCTTGTTTGCATAGCCATTAAAATAACCAAGGAACATATAAAGGATTCCATAGATACCAATCACATCACCGATGGAGCAGTCTAATAAAAGTCCGCAGACCAAACCAGTAAACATACCAGAAAAGATACCTCTGGTATATGCTACGGTTACTACTAGAACCAACAATAAATCCGGAACGACACCCGCGAGTTTAAAGGTCGGAAACACTGCGCTCTGAAGTAAAAAGCATATTAAGATTTGTATTAAGGTTACCAAAACTCGTATCACGTCTTACCCCTATCTTAATTAAAAAAGGATTACTCTCCCTTTTCTAATTTTTCCTTTAATGTTGTTATAATTAACACTTCCTCCAGATGCTCAAAATCAACTGCTGGACGAAGATATCCTGATTTCACCATATTACTGGAATCCACTTTAATATCATAAGCATAACCAATCAAGATTCCCTGTAGATATTTATTACTAATATGGGAAGTAACTACTTCATAGCCATCCTTGATATCTGCATTCATACTGATTGCCTCTACCCGAATTACTCCATCATCTAATAACTGAAGATCACCTTTTACATCGCAGGTGTCTGAAGTCTTTAAAAACATACCACTGACATAGCTAGCATCGTCGATAATTGAACGTACTTTGGCATAATTTACACCAACCTCTGTTACGATTCCAACCAAACCATTTCCAGCAAGCACATTCATATCTACCTTAATTCCATCTTTTGATCCCTTATCAATTGTAAATACGTTATAAAAGCTATTGGAGTCTCTAGAGATAACTCTTGCAGCAACTTTTGGATAATCTGCATATTTCTGGTCTACCTCGAAGAGTCTTCGAAGTCCATCAAGCTCATATCGATCCTGAATCAAAATACTATTCTCTACTTTTAGAGCTTCATTTTGACTTTTTAACTTCTCGTTCTCATCCATCAAGTCTCTCATATTTGCTAATGTATCTAATTTATCAGATAAGAAACTCCCAAACGTATTAATCCCCTTCTGCATCGGAGTAACAACACCCCCAACCGCAGTTTTTACTGGGCTTAATAAGGTTTCATATCGAAATGATAAGAAAATCAAAATCAGACATATCACTGTGCAAAAAGTCAGCACATGCTTTGGCTGAATTGAAATCTTAGGCGTTTTTCTTCTCATGATTTACCATTAACCCCTTTTCTTGCGCATGATTTGCGCTTAATAAGCTTTTCTGTGATCTCACTATAGGGAGAATAACACCAATTGCATATCACATCTGCGCGCAGATGTGATACTGTTTTAAATAATAAGTAGGAAAATTGAATTCTACTTTCACACTTGAAAACATGCCTGCAGTAGGCTGGATATTTGTGCCAAGGATAATGTAGGCACGAATATCCATGTGAAAGAAAATTCTTTCACACTATGCTCCATAATAGGTTTGCTTTATAGTGAGTGCCAAAGAACTTAGCTTAGGATCTTCGATAATTTTACCAAGTCCATTCACTACTGTATTGGCAGGATCATTACAAATATTAATTTTAAGGTCGGTGTCATGTGACATCAACTGATCGAGATATTTGATATTGGCAGAACCGCCGGTAATATAGATACCAAGGTCAATTATATCAGAAGAAATCTCTGGTGGAGTTCTCTCTAAGATAATACGCATGGAATCTATGATAGACAATAGATGTTCTGATATCGTCTCATAGACAAAGGAGGAGGTGATCTCCTTCTCCATAGGAAGGCCCGTAACCACATCTCTACCATATACCTTTATTGTTTTTTCTTCACCTTTCAAAGCACAAGCCAACTCTTTTTTAATCGTTTCAGCTGTCTTATGACCGATGTATAGATTATATTGCTTCTTTACATTAAGAATAATAGATTCATCGAATTTATTACCACCAACTGGTACCAATTTGCTTAATACAATACCACCTAAAGACATGATTGAGACTTCCGTCGTATCTGCACCAATATTTACAACCATTACACCTCGTGCTTTCGTCACATTAAGACCAGCACCCAAAGCGTCTGCAATTGGTTTTTCTACAATACGAATTTTTCTACTTTTTGCGTTTGAATTTGCTACTAAGTCAAAAAAAGCTCTTTTCTCTACTTCTGTGATATCCGTTGGTGTGGCAACTAAAAATTCAGCGCCCGTAAACTTACCATGCTTCTTTCCTAGCTGGTCAAAGGCATGATTTAAAAGAGTTAACATATTCTCAATATTTGCAATAACGCCATTTCTAACAGGATAATCTACTTCGATATTGCTTGGCGCTTTCCCATACATCTCAAAGGCTTCGTCACCAATTGCGATGACACGTTTTTTATCTGCTATCGCAATGATATTCTTTGCATCAAAGATAACGCCTTCGTTTTTCTTATATATCTTAATGGTGCTTGTCCCAAAATCAATCCCATACAATTTTGCGGCCATAGTAAGTCTCCCTTCCAAATTACTAAATTACATTACTTACTTACTTACTTGGGAAGTTTTAATATATTATTCCCTGTTCCTTTAAACTTATATATCTATTGTCGCCAATAATAATATGATCCATAAGTGTTACTCCAAGTAATTCTCCTGCTTCTTTCATTCTTTTGGTAACCGCAATATCCTCTTTACTAGGGGTAGGGTCACCACTAGGGTGATTATGGAGCAATATGATATAGACAGCTTCATACTTCACTGCCAATAAAAATACTTCTCTTGGCGACATGATAGATGCATTTACTGTACCTATCGATATAATCTCCTCACGAAGCAACTTACTTTTCGTATCAAACATCAGCAACCGTGATTGTTCGGTTTTTAAGCTTCTCATATCCTGCATATAATATTCAGCTACAGAACTTGGATCAGTATAACGTATCCCATCAGCAAAAGTTGCTTTCGCCATACGAATCGACAATTCTGTTAAACAAAGAAGCTGAATTGCTTTCACTCTACCGATTCCATGAATACTCATAAAATCTTTTTGCGTCATACGTGAAATTCCCCGAAGTCCGGGATAAGTGTTCGAATAACTTAATATCTTCGCAGCAAGTTCTGTAGAACGTGTTTCTTTAGAACCAGTTCGAAGGATTACCGCAATCAATTCGGCATCAGATAGAGCTGCCGCTCCATCTCGTTCACATTTTTCATAAGGACGTTCCGAAGCCGGAAGATCCTTCATGGAAAAAAACTGTTTCATTATAGCTCCATTCTACTCTCTCCAAGTAGTTAAGCTTACAGTTTACGGTATATCACTATGGAAATGATCATACCCAAAATACTTGCAATGGTAATCTTAATGCGCAAACCAAAAGATAAGATTATAACGCCAAGATTAAGACTTGTTATACCGGTACCATCCGGTGAACCAAGACCAAATTCTTGTCCAAAATTTAGCCATGAAAGCCAAGAGACATCCTTTGCTAAATAACCTAAAAATCCACCAAGTACAACACCTGATAATAAAAAGATTAGTAAAGTCCATCCGTTCTTTCCTGCTAGTCTTGCCATGTTTTTCTCCATTCTTTTGCAACATTTTCATAACTAAATACAATTCTGAAGATTTCACAGTGATACTGATTTTTATTCTATTTGCTACCTACTAAATCAACTTTTATAATACCATATCCCTCTATATTTGTACACCATAAATTGTGGAATTGGGTGTTTTATATCACAAAATAACACTATTTAAGATAACTCAACAAGTCCCGCTTCTACTAATTTTTGTAAAGACATCATAATACCAAATTTGGCATGATACCAGGTTAATCCACCTTGAAAATACACTGCATACGGTGGTTCAATTGGAGCATCCGCAGATAACTCAATCGATGAACCTTGAACAAACGCACCTGCTGCCATAATAACCTCAGAGTGATAACCAGGCATTTCCCATGGTTCCGGAGTTACGTAAGAATCTACTGGAGCAGCTGCCTGTATCCCCTTACAAAATTCAATAATGGCTTCTGGTGTTTTAAGAGTAACCGCCTGAATGATGTCATAACGCTCCTCCGTACCGTTTGGTATAACATGAAATCCTAATTTTTCATAGATATTTGCAGCAAAGATAGCACCCTTTAGAGCACCAGCTACTACGGTAGGAGCTAAGAAGAAGCCTTGATATAACGTTTGGTTAATCCCCAAAGTCGCACCCACCTCTTTCCCAAGTCCTGGTGCTGTCAATCGAAATGCAGCATTGTCAACGTATTCTTCTTTCCCTACAATGTAACCTCCCGTTGGTGCTAAACCACCACCAGGATTCTTTATTAAAGAACCAACACAAAGATCTGCACCAACATCAGTTGGTTCAATTGTTTCCACAAATTCACCATAGCAATTATCAACCATGCATATTGCATCTGGTTTGATACTTTTCACAAAAGTAATTAACTCACCGATTTGTTCTACGGATAAGGTTGGTCTAGTTTGATAACCTTTGGAACGTTGTATTGTTACTAATTTGGTTCGTTCATTGATACTCTTTCTGATATTATCATAATCAAATCCACCATTTGGTAGTAAGTCAACTTGGGCATATGTTATCCCATATTCCTTTAACGATCCCCTAGATTCGGTAATACCAATTACGCCTTCTAACGTATCATAAGGTTTTCCTACCGGTGATAAAATCTCATCACCAGGACGTAAGTTACCAGATAAAGCAATTGTTAAAGCATGGGTACCACTCACTAGCTGTGGTCTTACCAAAGCTGATTCTGCATGAAAAACTGCTGCGTATACATCCTCTAATGTATCTCTACCTAAGTCATTGTAACCGTATCCTGTGGTGGCCGCAAAATGAGTATCCGATACTCGATTATCTTGCATTGCTTTTAAAACTTTTAACTGATTATACTCGGCCACTTCATCGATTCTATCAAAACGCTCTTCTAAGCTACGAACAGTCTCCTCACAAAATTCTTGTACTTCCTTGTTTATCTTTAAATCTTGATACATCGCCATGATTTTTTTCTTGTTTGATTCGTTATTCATCTTTCCTCTTTCTGCGCTGCTCTTTAGTGAGAGAAGTTCCTCGCTACTTTATGATTTCTTTTTCTGTTAATATCTTTACCATCTCGGTAAGGATGCTGGCATCACTGTTATAATCTTTTTTCGATAACCAGATTACATCCTGCTCTCGTTTAAACCAAGTAAGCTGTCTCTTAGCAAAATGTCTGGTGTCTCTTTTTAATAAATAAACTGTCTCCTCAAGAGAACATTCCCCCTCCAGATAGGCATAGATTTCCTTATAACCTAATCCTTGCATACTAACAAGAGAGCGATCATATCCCTGTTCTTTTAACCAAAGGACTTCCTTTACCAAACCTGCATCAAGCATCTTATCCACTCGAAGATCGATGTTTTCATACAGAATTTCACGGTCATTATTTAAAACAAAATAGGCATATTGGTAAGGTGATTCATTCCCTCTTTGCTCCTCATTATGTTTTGATATTGGTTCCCCTGTTAATTTAAAATACTCTATTGCCCTTATCGTACGTTTTATATTATTAGGATGAATAGCTTCGGCTGCTACTGGATCACATTGCTTTAATATATCGTGTAATTTTATCGCACCCTCTGTTTGAGCAAGCTCCTCAAGTTCTTTCCGATACGGTGTATCCGAATCATTTTCTGTAAAATCTATGTCCTTTAGGACTGCTTGTATATAAAAACCAGTTCCCCCTACGATAATCGGGACCTTTCCTTTTGAATAGATCTCTCTAATTGCTTCCTTTGCACAGTCCTTAAACTTAACCACGTTAAATTCTTCGTCTGGCTCAAATTCATCCACAAGATAATGTGTCACACCTTCCATCTCTTCTGGTGTGATTTTTGCTGTTCCGATGTCCATATGGCGATACACCTGCATGGAATCAGCAGATATGATTTCTCCATTGATACTTTTTGCTAAATCAATCGATAATTTTGTTTTTCCAACTGCCGTCGGTCCTGTTAGAATGACCAATGGTTGCAACTAATTCACCTCAATTTCTTATAGCAATACTATAGCACTCGCTTTTTATTGCTATAGTATTGCTATAGCACTCTCTTAAATTTTTTCTCCAATTCATACTTCGTCATCGAAATGATAATTGGTCGTCCATGTGGACAATGAAAAGGATTTTCTAAGGTTAATAATTGTTTCAATAACTCGTTTGCTTCTTCCACGCTTAAATTATAATTTCCTTTTACTGCTGCTTTACAGGATAACGATGCAATCTTTTCTAAAATCACATCAGGAGTACCTCTTGAAATCTCTTCTACTAAATCATCAATGAACTCGATTAATAAACGCTCCCCAGCAAGTCCAAACATATCGGCTGGAACAGCACTGACTGCATACTCTTTCCCACCAAATGGTTCAATTTCAAAACCAAGCATGCTTAAAAATTCCCTATGTGTTTTAATTGCTTCTTCCTCCCTAAGATTTAAGGTTAGAATGACTGGTGGACAGAGTTGCTGAGACATCGTCTCCTTCTCTTTTAATCGTTTCATCGTAGATTCATACAATACTTTTTCATGAGCAGCATGTTGATCTATGATATATAATTGATTTTCAAGTTCTATAAACCAATAAGTTTTAAATGCTTGACCAATAATACGAGCTTGTCTTATACCTTCTTCTGATAAAAGCGAAAGCTCCTTTGGTAAATTCTCTTTCTCAATTATTTCCTCTTTTTGAGGAAATAACGAAATCTGACTGATTTCTTCTGCTATATTACTTGTAACTGTTTCTTTTTCTATATCATAGGATATTGAAGGCGTGTTCATTGTTTCATTCTGAGCATAAGTACTTTCCATATAGGAAGCATGTTCAGCTGCTGTCCTATAAGAGGAATCACCTTCGCTTAACTTCTGTTCTTCTATATTTTTTAAATTTCCTTGGAGAGTAACCTCTCTTAAACGGCCAATCTCTGTTTCCTTAATAGCAGGGTCTATTTCTTTCTTGGGATCTATCTGTGTTAGGTTACATGATACATTTCTTCCCTTTGACACTTGATAATCCGTCGTATGGCTACGCTCGCGTGTTTCCTTCTCAAGCTTTCTTCGATTTTCCTCAAAAGGCTCCGGAGCACTCACTGCCTCTTTTTTTATAGATTCTTTTTCCTCTGATAGGCTAACCTTTGGAATCATATTCGTACTGTTAAGCGCATCCCTTATGGTATTCAAGGTTAACTGATAGAGTTCTTCAAAGTTATGGAAGCGAACCTCCATCTTCGTTGGATGAACATTAACATCAATAAATTCTGGATTTATACTAAAATGTATCGCAGTAAATGGATATTTATGTTGCATAGAATATGGACGATATGCCTCTTCTATCGCTTTATTAATAATATTGCTTTTTATATATCTACCATTAATAAAATAGTTTTCATAATTACGATTTCCTCTGGAGATGATTGGTTTTCCAATATAACCACTGATACTGATATGTTCATTTCCATTCTCAACCGTAACAACTTCCGCTGCTATAGTTCTGCCGTAAACATGGTATATGATATCTTTTAATTGACTGTTTCCAAATGTATGAAGAACCGTCTTGTTATTATTAATGAACTTAAAGGATATATCCGGATGCGAAACAGCAAGGCGTTCCATCAAGTCACTGATATAGGACGCTTCCGTCATCGCAGATTTCAAAAATTTTCTTCTTGCAGGAGTGTTAAAAAACAAATTTCGAACAATAAACGTAGTTCCGTCAGGGCAACCAATCTCTGTCATGCTCTGTTCTTCTCCACCTTCAATTAGATATCGTATCCCTGTGAAAGCAGTTCTTGTTTTCGTAACAAGCTCCACCTGAGCTACGGACGCGATACTGGATAATGCTTCTCCACGAAACCCAAGGCTCCCAATCGTTAATAAATCTTCGATGCTCTGAATTTTACTCGTGGAATGCCTTAGAAAGGCCGTTGGAATATCGTCTTTTTCTATTCCTGCTCCATTGTCAGTGATTCGAATAAAACTTATCCCGCCATCCTTAATCTCAGCGGTAACTGCGGTTGCACCAGCATCAATGGCATTCTCAATTAATTCTTTTACCACGGAAGCGGGGCGTTCCACAACTTCACCTGCTGCAATTTGATTTATCGTACTTTGATCTAATAATGCTATCTTTGCCATAGTATCCTCCTTTCCATCAAATTTCTCATTATTTAAGTGTGAGAACGTATTTTTTTCTGTAATTTATCCAATTTTAACAATGCTTCCACCGGAGTCATATTGGCAAGGTCAAACTGATTTATTTCCTGCACTAACTTTTCAGAAAATTCTGAGGACGCTTTTTTCTGTTTTGTATCTTCTGTTATGAAAAATGACATCTGGCCAAAGTTTCTTGGCTGTTCTACAGACTCCTGATTACTTACCATTTCAGTGGTATTCATTTTAGCTGTATTCACTTCAGTTGTAATCACTTCAGTTGCATTCACTTTAGTGGTATACATTTTATTGGTATTCACTTCGCCTTCGGTTTCTGGTGTAAGATTGGAAATTTCCGCAGCAGACACAATATGTCTTGCTTTTTCTGCAATGTCATTCTCACTTAGCTGATCCACAATTTCTCTTGCTCTTACTAATACCGAGTTTGGAACACCGGCAAGTTTTGCAACTTGAATGCCATAACTCTTATCCGCTCCGCCTCCTATAATCTTTCGAAGAAAGACAATATCTTCTCCTTGTTCTTTCACCGCAATGCAGTAATTATTAACACCGGATATCTTGCCTTCTAATTCTGTTAACTCATGGTAATGCGTCGCAAATAATGTCTTTGCACCAAGCATTGATGTATTACTGATATGTTCAATAACTGCCCATGCAATACTTAGTCCGTCAAACGTACTCGTACCACGGCCAATTTCATCTAAGATTAATAAACTGTTTTTCGTAGCATTTCGAAGGATATTCGCCACCTCCGTCATCTCCACCATAAAGGTACTCTGACCGCTTGCTAAATCATCAGACGCACCTACCCTGGTAAAAATACGATCAACAATACCAATGTTTGCATAAGATGCAGGAACAAAGCTTCCTACTTGAGCCATTAATACAATTAACGCTGTTTGTCTCATATAGGTAGATTTACCAGCCATGTTAGGACCTGTGATAATGGAGATTCTTTTCTCAGCATTATCAAGATACGTATCATTTGACACAAACATATCGTTTGGTATCATTTGTTCTACAACTGGATGTCTTCCCTCTTTTATGTCAATCGTTCCGTTGGTATTTAACTCAGGACGGATAAATTGATTTCTTTCTGCAACATAGGCAAGTGAAGCAAACGCATCAATGTTCGCTACCGCTTTTGCAGTTTTTTGAATTCGTTTTACTTCTTCAGCGATTTGATCTCTAATTTCGGCAAATAAATCATACTCAAGAGAGAATAAACGATCCTCTGCATTTAATATCTTATCTTCTAATTCCTTAAGTTCTGGTGTTGTATAACGTTCGGCATTTGATAACGTTTGCTTTCTTATCCAGTTTTCCGGTACCAGATTTGCATAAGAATTCGTCACTTCTAGGTAATATCCAAAGACACGATTGTATTTTACCTTTAGATTCTTAATTCCTGTCTGCTCTTTTTCTTTCGCTTCCAGTTCTGCAAGCCATACTTTCCCTTCTGTTTTCGCTTTTCGAAGGGTATCAACTTCTGTATGGAAACCTTCTTTTATGATGCCACCCTCTTTGATTCCAATCGGTGGTTCTTCTGCTATAGAGCGATCAATTAAGTTTTGTAAGTCATCAAGAGCATCCATCTCCTCATGAATTTGTTTTAACAATGCGGATTCGCAGGTTGATAACAAGTATTTGATATGTGGAAGCATAGATAGTGAAGAAGCAAAGGCAATTAAATCTCTTGGATTTGCACTCTTATAGCTGATTTTTCCCATCAAGCGTTCCAAATCATAAATGTAATTTAAGTATTCTCGTATTTCTTCCCGCGTTATCACATTGTCGTTCAGTTCTGAAATCGCATCATAACGAGCTGAAATCTCATCCATTGTGATCAGTGGCTGTTCTACAAAACTACGGAGCATTCTAGCTCCCATGGCTGTTTTTGTTTTATCTAATACCCAAAGAAGAGACCCTCGTTTTTGCTTTTCACGAAGTGTCTCCGTCAATTCTAGATTTCTTCTACTGGAACTGTCTATCACCATATAGCGACTTGTAACGTATGGCGTTATATGTGTCAAATGACTAAGTGAATTCTTCTGAGTGTTATAAAGGTACTTTAAGATAGCACCAGCTGCATTCACCCCGACAGAATAATCTTTTAATCCTAGACCGTCTAAAGAGCCTACTTTAAAATGTTCCTTTAATGTCTTAACACTTTGTTCGCTGTCATAATACCAGTCCTCAAAGGTGGATACTGCTATCTGATATCTATTTTTTAAATCTTCAACATCTAGCCCACAGTGAAAAAATTCTGGATTACAAACAATTTCCGAAGGTGTATATTTATATATTTCATCTAAAATCTTACGGTTGTTCTCGACCTCAGTTACGTAGTAATCACCTGTTGTAATATCAACCGTTGATATACCGCAATGTTCGTCGGTAAAGATAATTCCCATAAGATAATTATTTCTCGTTTCATCTAATGTCTGGGTATTTAGATTCGTTCCAGGCGTAACGATACGGA
Organism: Lachnoclostridium phytofermentans ISDg; assembly: GCF_000018685.1. Lineage (NCBI taxonomy): Bacteria > Bacillati > Bacillota > Clostridia > Lachnospirales > Lachnospiraceae > Lachnoclostridium > Lachnoclostridium phytofermentans. The sequence goes on from NC_010001.1 coordinate 2,936,254, forward strand.
TAACCTCTCGTTTTACAATTCCTTTCGCTAACTTAGGATCTTCTACTTGTTCACAGATCGCAACTTTATATCCCTTCCCAATTAGCTTAGAAATATACCCTTCTGCGGCATGGTAAGGTATCCCACACATAGGAGCTCTTTCCTCTTGCCCGCAATTCTTCCCGGTTAAGGTTATCTCTAATTCCTTAGAGGCTACTAAGGCATCTTCAAAGAACATTTCATAGAAGTCACCCAAACGATAAAAAAGAATACAATCCTTATATTGTTCTTTTGTCTCCACATATTGCTGCATCATTGGAGTTAGTTGTGCCATCTTACGTTCTTCCTTTCTTAACAGTTTCGTGACAGAGAGTCACATTGTATCTAACGAATTGATGTAGCCAAATTGACTTTATTCGACTACGTTATCATCTGCCAAATTTCCACCATCTGCTGCTGTTGTCGCAAGTACATCGCAGCGTTCATTTTGCGGATGTCCGTCGTGTCCTTTCACCCAGCAAAAGGTAACATCGTGTTGATTTTTAGCAGCAAGTAAGCGCTTCCATAAATCAACGTTTTTTACAGGCTCATTCTTGCCACGTTTCCAACCCTTTTTTATCCAGCCATCAAGCCAGTGTTCATTAAATGCTTTCACTACATATTGTGAATCCGAATAAAGCGTCACCACACAAGGCTTCGTTAAAGCCTCAAGACCGACAATGGCTGCCATGAGCTCCATTCGGTTATTTGTTGTTTTTTTATAACCACCCGAGTATTCCCTAATATGTTCTACACCAGTAGAATCTATATAAGATAAGATGGTTCCGTATCCACCGGGACCATCTGGGTTTCCTCTGGCGGCACCATCTGTATAAATGGTAACCTTCATAAAATCCTCCATTAAGAAGGAGGTTATCTATTCGATAACCTTCCATTCCCCATTCTCTAAAAATTCATTTGCAGAATCTGTAGCAGCATCAATAATATCGTCGGTATAACCAATGATACTAAGAAGTTTAATCGCATTTTTAGAAACTGCTCTGCCTTCATATAAAACATAATCGAATAATATATTATTATCCACAACCTGTTCCCTAAAGTGATAATTGGAATAGTACTTCTCAAGGATATGCGTTAACTCGATATCATGAGTCGCTGCAAAACACATTGCATTTCCTTTTGCTAAACTTAATAAAATACGGGAAGACGCTGCAATACGCTCTAAAGTATTTGTACCACGAAGCACCTCATCGACGAAGCATAAAGTTGGAACTTCATCCTCTAGCATATCAAGAATTCTCTTTAAGGATTTGATTTCAACAATATAGTAACTTTCATTGCCATAAAGGTTATCCTGTAACGCCATGGAAGATGCAACCTTGAAAAAGCTTGCATGGTATTCGTCACTCATAACCGTATAAATTGTCTGTGCTAAAATTGCGTTGATTGCAAGTGTCTTTATGAAAGTAGATTTACCAGATGCATTCGAACCTGTAATTAATACACTACTGTGTTCTTTGATGCTATTTTTAACCGGTCCATTTAACATCGGATGATAGATATTTTCTGCTTCAAGAAACGGTTTCGTACTCTTTGTAAGCTTAGGAAGACAATATACCTCCATTAATTCACGAAAAGATGCAACTGCTATCATACTATCAATCATACCTAAAATTTCATAGACACTGTTTAATTCTCCTTGTTTATCATCAAAGGTATTCATCATCGAATTAAATTTGATTAAATCGATATGAAAAATCATACGAATATAATCTAAAAACATATCTGCAAGACTTCCATTCGGATTTTTTGAAGCAACCACTCCTGCCCCTTTACGAAATCCTGCATAGCTTTTGGAAATCTTACTAAGCTTGTCCTTATATTTGCTAATTTCTTCAACATCAACTTCACTTAACTTCTTAGCACTATCTAATAATCTGATAATATAAGTCACAACTTGAAAATACTTTTCAATCTCAGCCTTACGCTTATAGTAACGAACAATATTATTAATTACTGTACCTGCAGTTAATAAAAATCCAATCATAGGATCTACAAAGATATAGCCTACTGCAATTGCTACAGAAAGTACTAAAAAGAAATGAGTAGCATTGTTTTCTCTTGGAAGGTTATTGAGGCGATTCATATATTCATATACGCTAATGTTTCGCATCTTACCCATACCAGATAGAATTGTCTGTACTTCCAAACGTTTTTCTTTGTTTGTACGGAAAAACTCAATCAATCGGTTACGTTCCAATAATTTTTCTTCCGAGAATTCCGGTTGATGAAGTAAAGCAAATAAATATTCTTCACCAGCAGCACTACAGGTGCTGTTTACCGTCATAAAAATCTGGTCCATATCAAGGTCATTCCACGTAATAGCATCAATATCTCCAGATTCCCTTTGAATTGCTTTATAGTAAGTAGCGATTGAATTTAATTTTTCTTGACTAAATTCTTCTTTTGGTACATCACCCCATTGGCGGTTTAATTTCACGATTAATTTCTTTTTACTGTTTGTCTTATCGTATTCTATTTTTATTACAATACCAACAACACAAGCAATAATTATCAACATTACAGGCAGCATGTAGGATTCCCTTTCTTCTGTTTAAGTCTTTTTGTCTAGCTGTATGAAATGTTATTTATTTCATACTTAATCCATTGCATAACAAATCTACTTGCAGATTTGTTATTCCTTAATAAAAAGTATGAAATGTTTTTTTCATACTAAACTCGTTGCATATCAAATCAGCTTGCAGATTTGATACTACTTTAATTAAAAGAATGAAATGATTTTATTTCACACTTGAAAACATGCCACCAAAGGCGGCACAAACATGCATTAAACCCATAGTAATATAAATCTACTTTCAGATTCTCTATATCATGAGTAATAAAATGTGTTTGTTGTATATTACTGTTTATTATTATAGGAATATCAACTATTAATGTCAATGGTATTATAAAGGGCGTCGAAACAGAAATTAATATATCTGAATTCGACACCCTATTATTCTACTGTAAATAACTTCTCATTGTAACTACTTTACGATAATACATATTAGAAATCTTACAGCCTGTTTGTCTTCCACTCTCATGAATTACTTGATTGTTTCCAATATACATCGCTACATGATTTACACGTCCGCTACTGTCACCATAGAAAACTAAATCTCCTGGTTTAATTGTTGCACTGGTAACTTTGGTCCCTCCACTAGCCATTTCAGAAGAGGTTCTTGGAAGTCCAATACTTGATGCATTCAATCCGCACTTTTTATAGACAGCCCATACAAATCCGGAGCAATCTGCACCTGTGGTTAAACTAGTACCACCCCAAACATAACGTAATCCTATGTATTTTTTCGATTCATTCACTAAGTTATATCGTAACGGTGAAGAGTTCGCAACTTCAATATCTACTTTAGAAGCAGATTTCCATTTGAATCCTACATCGACATAATCCTTTGCTACATATCCAATGACTTCTTCTCCTTCAGAATCATCCAATGCAACCTTTACCCAGAGAACAGCACCTGGGTCATTTTTCGTAACTACCTCTGCACTTAATACTGCGAGGTCTTCTCCTTTTACTACTTCCTCGATTATATTATCTCTTGTGAGGGTAGATGGTTCTTTTCTTACATTAACAGAGTTTGCTGTAACAGTTGCTAATAGACTAGCTAACTCTTTTGCCTTTGCTACACCTTCCGTTCCCATATAGAGATAATCCGTTGAAACGTATCCTGTTACAGAGCCAGATTGTATCTTTGCCCATCCATCTGTAACTTCTAAAACAATACCGTATGAATCTTTTGTTAAGATACCGACGATATTATAGGAGGTGCCTGCTTTTTCTCTTATATTAACATAATCATTGCATTTCGCAATTGCTATATTCTCGGGAATAGAAATCTGAGTGGATAATAAAGTTGTATAATCTGATTTTTTTGAGATACCTTCGTTGTTATAGTCATCTAAAACTTTAGATAATCCACCTAAGGATTTTTCCTCTTTTATTTCTTCTGCCTTCGTAGTGATAGCTTGCGAAGAACAAACTAAAACCGCTGCTATAGTCATGACTGTCGTTACTTTCTTTATAGCCTGCTTCATGACGTACCTCCTAGATTTTGATTTACTTCTTTCTTACTTTTAAAAAATCTTTCTAATCACAGCTTATAAAGAGATGCTGCTAATAATAAAATCTTGTAAAAGTAAGAGTAGCATTCTATCTATTATTAATATATTACGTAACTATTACAAATATTACGTAAATATTGTACCAATATCTAGCAGTGTTGTCAATAACTAGATCAAAAATCTTTCATCTCTTGTGCAGAATAACTACAAAGCGGTCTCACTACTTTATGCTCACTAGATTTCAAGCACGGGAAGCAAGGCCACTTTGTCTAGGCGAACACACTTCACTTTGCTGAACCCGAAGGTTGAATACGCTTCCCTCGAAGAGTTTTATATTTATAAGAAGTTGCAGAACAATTTTCTATAAAATAAAAAAGTGCTGTCTCACTAGCTACACACTAATGAGGCAACACCTTTCCCGCAAAAATCCTTAGTCAAAGCGGTTAAATGATAATACAAATCAATCCACCATTGCTTTCATTGATAATTCTTTGCATGGTTTCTTGAAGTTTCATTTGACTGTCATCATTCATTTTATTAATCTTGGAAGCAATTCCTTCATCCACTAACTGTTTCATCGTTTTACCAAAGATATTCGTCTCCCAGATACCTTCTGGAGAAGTCTGTGCTTGTTCCTTCATATACGCGATTAAGTCAAGTGCTTGCTCTTCGGTTCCAACGATAGGAGCAATTTCTGTTTCAATATTGGCCTGAATCATATGCACAGAAGGAGCGTTAGCTTTAATCTTAACACCATATTTATTACCATGGCGAATTACTTGCGGTTCTTCAATAACAATTTCATTTTGGGAAGGAGATACCACTCCATAACCTTTATGCTTTACTTGTTCGCAAGCACTACTAACTTTCTCGTATTCTTGTTTTCTTGCTGCAAGCTCTTTAATCATCTTCATGAATTCGTATTCACCGCTTACAGGGATCCCTGTCATTTCGCTAATAATGTCGTAATAGAAGCGATTATCAATGTCAACGATCATCCTGACACTCCCATCTTCCATTACCATCTTATCTACTTTAAACTCATTAATATATGGATTGTCTACCTTACAGTTTTCATCATTAACATCTTTCATTAGACGAAGCTTTCGAAGCATCTCTTTCGCTGTTTCAATAATTGATTTTTTAATGTAATGATCTCTAGGAAACATCTCAATCCATTTTGGAAGATAAAAGCTGATTTCTGTAATTGGGAATACGGATAAAACATTGCTAAGAATCTTGTTGATATCTTCTTTCTTTAATTGTTCGCAATTGATTGGCATTACCATAACATCATATTTTTCACTTAACTTTTCAGATAACAGTTTGGTATCCTCTGACAAAGGATGATTGGAATTTAATAAAACTACAAATGGTTTTCCAATCCTTTTTAGCTCTTCAATCGTTCTCTCTTCTGGCACTACGTAGTTATCTCTTGGAATTTCACCAAAGCTTCCATCACAAGTTACGACAATTCCAATGGTAGAGTGATCATTAATAACCTTCTTCGTCCCAAGTTCTGCTGCTTGAGTAAACGGAATCTCATAATCAAACCAAGGAGTCTTTACCAAACGTTCCTGTTCATTCTCCGTATGACCAAGAGCACCTTCCACCATGTAACCAACACAATCAATCATACGAACGGATAAATCAACATCACCAAGAACTTGAATGTCAACTGCTTCCTTCGGTATGAACTTTGGTTCTGTTGTCATTACTGTTTTCCCTTGAGCACTCTGTGGCAATTCATCAATGGCACGCTCTCTACTATGTACATCCTCTATATTCGGTATTACTATCAAATCCATAAATCTCTTGATGAAAGTGGATTTTCCCGTTCGAACCGGGCCAACAACACCGATATATATTTCTCCATTGGTTCGGGCTTTGATGTCTTTGTATACATTAAAATTATCCATAACAATACCCCTTCCATATAATTACAAGCTAGTAATATATATGAAAGGGGCAAGCAAAATATTCTTAGTTCTTTGTCTCTTCTTCTACAATTGCTTTAATTCGGTTCATTACCATTTGAAGTGCCACTTGATTTTCACCACCACGGGGAATGATGATATCTGCATGCTTTTTCGTTGGCTCAACAAATTGCTCATGCATTGGCTTTACTGTTTTAATATATTGCGTAATAACAGACTCTAAACTACGACCTCGTTCTTTTACATCTCGTAAAATACGGCGTACTAAACGCTCGTCTGCATCCGTATCCACAAATATTTTAATATCCATCAGATCGCGGAGTTCTTTGTTTTCAAAGATTAAGAAGCCTTCTATAATAATAACCTTCGTTGCTCTTATATGGACTGTTTCCTTGGTACGATTGTGTTCCGAATAAGAATATACCGGACAATCAATCGCTATTCCTTGCTTTAAACTACGGATATCTTTTAACATACGCTCCGTATCAAACGCATTCGGATGGTCATAATTAATTTTTACACGTTCATCAAAAGGCATATCATCATGTGCTAAATAATAACTGTCATGACAAATCAATTCGACATTATCATTATATTCCTCTTTTAAACGTGCTGCGACCGTTGTTTTTCCAGAAGCAGATCCACCTGCTACTCCGATTACTATTACCTCTTTCATCTATGCCTCCAAAACTTATTTAACATTTGTTTTTCTTATTCCCCTACGATTTCAGCTACTGCAGCTCTAATCTTGTCACACTGACAGTTTGCATAGAAGTATTCTTTAAACTTCGCACCACTTAAAGCACCCTTTACTAACTCTTGGTCTAAGTTCTTTAAGATTGTAACTAAATCAACATGAGTAACTTTCTTTACTTCATTTAATATCTTTCTATTTTTCTCCATTGGGATAGCTCTTTCCTTTGGATAACCTTGTCCACTTTCTCCATCAAATAACTTTTCAAAAATATATTGAAGATTTAATTCAGCTCCCCAGCCAAATCCCTTTGCAAATGGAAGAGCAATTGCATTTCCATCGTTAATCTGTGAAAACATGAAAGCGTCGGATGGATCCACTACATGACCACATACTACGTTAGGGAAGGAATTACATGCAAGCATAGCACCTTCACCAGTACCGCAGCCTGTAATAACATAATCTGCTGCCTTAGAGTTTAATAATACTGCTGCTAAGATACCATTCTGTACATAAGTTAAGGAATTTGGATCTTCAGCACCGAACATACCGTAATTGTATACTTCATGTCCCATTGGCTCTACAACCTTTGTTAAACTTTCATAAATTATTGAGTTTTTAGCCGCTTGGCTGTTTTCATTAATTAATGCGATTTTCATTTGTTTATCTCCTTTTTTACCATTCTAATGAATTGTTTTCTTGTGTCTTATCGCGAAGTAGCAAATCACTTACTGCTGCCTTCGCAGATTTATTTTCAAACAATACTAAGTTAATCTGCTCTACAATAGGCATCTCAACCTCATATTGTTTTGCAAGCTTTAATGCAGCTTTTGCAGAGTAAACTCCTTCTACAACCTGTTTCACTTCATCCATTGCTTCTTTCATCGTATAACCTTGTCCAATTAGATATCCAGCATTACGATTACGGCTATGAATGCTTGTACAGGTTACAAATAAATCACCAACACCGGATAATCCAGAAAAAGTCTCAAGCTTACCACCCATCCTCATACCCAGACGGCTAATTTCAGCAATTCCCCTAGTCATTAAGGCTGCCTTCGTATTATCACCAAAACCAAGACCATCGGCAATACCAGCAGCAAGTGCAATTACATTCTTTAACGAACCGCCTAACTCGATACCAATAATATCAGGGCTTGTATAAACTCGGAAACAATCATTCATAAATGCATCTTGGATTAAAGATGCTGTTTTTTTCGATTTTGCACCAACTACACAAGTAGTTGGAATTCCGCGGCTAACCTCTTCTGCATGGCTTGGGCCAGACATAACAGCCACGTCTGCATTCGGAATTTCTTCCTCTATAATATCAGTTAAGGTATCAAGTGTAGTCTCTTCAATCCCTTTACCAACATTTACAATAATCATATGATCCTTTACATAGGACGAAACCCTCTTTGCGGTTGCTCTAACATAAGGTGAAGCAACTGCAAATACAACAAATTCTGGAGCACTAAAAGCATCGTTAAGAGAATTGGTCACTACTACTGAATCCGGCAACACTGCTTCAGGAAGATTTGGAATACTTCTCCTATCAGTGTTTAATGCTACCACTTCTTTTTCTAACGCAGACCATAGTGTCACTTCATGCCCATTATTACTAAGTAATATTGTAAGTGCTGTTCCCCAGGTCCCCGCACCAAGAACGCTAATTTTCATTCTATCCTCGATTCTGACGCATCGCGCCTTTTATAATAATAGCAACTTTGTGTCCTAGCTGTTTTTCTCTATTTTTACCTTCTGACCAATTTTATTTTCGGTACCATTTAGCAAACGCTTAATATTAGCACGGTGCATGAATATCGCAGACGCTACATATAAAAGCCCTAAAATAAACATATGTAGCTCTCCAGGATAACAAATTAAAATCCAAACAGGAAGCAGAATGGATATTAACATAGAACCAACAGATACATATTTCGTAAGGATAACAACTGCTACAAAAATAACGATAAAAAATGGTATCAATAATGGATCAAATGCTGCCATAACACCAGCGGTTACTGCTATCCCTTTTCCACCTTTGAACCCTAACCAAAATGGATAGCAGTGACCAAGTACAATCCCAAGGCCCATATATAATGCAAGGAGTTGATTATACTCAACATCTTTAAAAATAATATTGCGAAATACAATGATTGGAATAACTGCTTTTAAGAAGTCACCTAAAAAGGTGATAGCTCCCGCCTTCCAACCAAGCGTTCTTAAAGCATTTGTTGTGCCAGCGTTTCCACTTCCGTATTTACGGATGTCCACATGATTGATTTTTCCTACAACATAAGCAGTAGAGATGCAACCAAAGGCGTACCCAGACAACAGACATATTATTATTCTCCAAACCATGACAATATCCCCCCGAATTTACTAGTCATTTTCCTTACGTTCGCGAATAAAGAATTTTAATGATGTTCCTGAAAAGCCAAACGCTTCTCTGATTTTATTCTCAATGTATCTGGTATATGAGTAGTGCATTAATTCCTTATCATTTACAAAGATAACAAAGGTTGGCGGCTTTACAGCAACTTGAGTAATGTAGTACAAACGAAGTCTCTTACCTTTATCGGATGGTGGCTGCTGAAGTGCTGTAGCTTCCATCATAATTTCATTGAGTACACCGGTTGAAATACGAAGATTTCTATTTTGAATAACAACTTCGATGGAATCAAATAATTTTGTTACACGCTGACCTGTCTTCGCAGAAAGAAACATAATTTCTGCATAAGGTAAGAAGGATAAGATTTCACGGATACGGTTTGTATACTTATAAATTGTCTTATCATCTTTTTCTATAGCATCCCATTTATTAACTGCAATAATAATACCTTTTCCACGTTCGTGTGCAATTCCTGCAATCTTTGCGTCCTGCTCGGTAACACCTTCATTGGCATCGATTACCACAACTACAACATCTGCACGCTCTACAGCACTTACCGTACGAATAATACTAAAACGCTCAAGTTCTTCTTTTATCTTACTCTTACGACGAAGCCCAGCGGTATCAATAAATACATAATCCTTCTTATTCCAAGTTACTGCGGTATCAATAGCATCTCTTGTTGTTCCTGCAACATCAGAAACAATTACACGATTCTCTCCAAGTAACTTATTGATAATCGAAGATTTTCCAACATTTGGCTTACCAACGATCGCAATTCGAGGGCGTTCATCTTCTTCCTCTTCCAAAGCTTCTGGTGGAAAATGTCCAACCACAAGATCAAGCAAATCACCAAACCCTAACATCGAGGCTGCGGATACTGGTACTGGATCACCAATACCTAAATTATAAAATTCATAAACATCTGGCATAAACTTATCAAAATTATCAACTTTATTTACAACCAATATGACAGGTTTACCAGATCTACGAAGCATATCCGCAACTTTATTATCTGCATCTAAAAGACCCTGGCGAACATCTACTACAAACATAATTACATCTGCAGTTGCAATGGCAATTTCTGCCTGTTCACGCATATAAGTAAGCATCATATCCTTACTTTCCGGCTCAATACCACCAGTATCAACAAGTGTAAACTGCTTATCAAGCCATGTAATATCAGCATAGATACGGTCTCTTGTAACACCAGGAGTGTCCTTAACTATCGAAATACGATCACCTGCTAAAGCATTAAATAAGGTGGATTTTCCAACGTTTGGTCTACCCACTACTGCAACTATCGATTTACTCATTTAAACCTCTATTCTGGCGCTTTTGCGCCCTTTATTAACGAATCATACCAAATCTACTTATAAATATGGTACTGCTACATACAATGAAAAGTACGCTTCACGAATTTTTCATTATCATAACAAGAAAAAGTACGCTTTACGAACTTTACTAACTATCACTTTTCTCTATCATTGCATTTACCAAAGACATTCCATCTGATTTTACAATACGAATAGTTGTTTGTAAAGCCTTTTCAATATCTTTCACTGACATGTCATCTAGAAGTATCTCTTCTCCAGATCGTAACATCACATCAGGTATTAGCAACGCTTCCCCAAGTGGTTTCTCTTTTAATTGTTCTATGATATCTTGCCCAGTCAGTAGTCCTGTTACTGTAATGTCTTCTCCAAAGAAATGATTTACAATAGGATAAACATAGACGGTAAGGTTTTTAAATTTATCCATTGCTTGATTTGCTAACTGAGTCATAATATTCGAAGCTAGCATACCAGTTACCATAGACACTTCAACTCTCTCGTTAGTCGTTTCAATTTTAGATAGATAGTCTGTAACTTCATCCACTAAAGAACGTACCATACCGACACCATTTTCTATCTGAGGATATCCTTCATAAACTTCTTCTTTTGGGACCTCAAGACCTGCATTAATATACCATTCATCACTAGCAAATACAAAGCGAGTGCCTCTTTCTTTTTTAATCTTCTTTTGCCAGCCTTCAATCTGTTCTACTACTTTTAACGACTCAACTTTTGTAAACTTACGAAGTTTTGTTAAGTTATCGCGGTATTTACTTAATCCTACCGGAACTACAGATAAAGATTTCATAAATGGTAAGTACTTTGTTAAATCTTCTATCGTTTTATCAAGTTCTGCACCATCGTTATATTCTGGACATAATACGATCTGCCCATTCATCTCCAAACCTGCTTCATAAAATTGATCCAGATAAGCTAAGGTATCCTCTGCAAAACGATTGTTTAACATCTTCTTTCGAAGTTCACCATTCGTCGTGTGTACAGAAATATTTATCGGAGAAAGTTTATAAAAACAAATACGGTCTACTTCCTCCTTACTCATATTGGTTAATGTTATATAATTACCCTGAAGGAAGGATAATCTTGCATCGTCATCTTTAAAATAAATGGTATCCCTCATCCCCTTTGGGTTTTGATCTATAAAGCAAAAAATACATTTATTACGACAAGATTGATAGCAATCCATTAACCCTTCTTCAAACTCTATCCCAAGATCCTGTTCATAATCCTTTTCAATCTCTAATTCCCATTCCTCACCATTTGGCTTTCGAACCAATAAAGTTAGAAATTCATCATTAACCAAATAATGATAATCTAGTACATCTTTAATTTTTTTTCCATTTATACGAAGAAGCTCATCACCGTAGGATAACTCTAGCTCCTCAGCAATACTTCCCTTCTGAACATCTTTTATATAATGTCTGCTCGATTGATTGTGTTCCATATAATATTCATGCCTTTCCATAACCTGCAGACTATGTGCCACAGGTTCAATATTTGAAACGTGAATTGAAATTCACTTTGTGAAATACTCTGTTTTTTCAAACTAATATCTAACAGTTTGGTACTAATTAAGGTATATAAAAAGACAAATTCACTTATTATTCCCTTAATAACACCATGATACATACCCTATAGTTTACCATCCAAAGGACCGTAACGCAATATACATTCGCTATTTTCCTCTTTATATTGTCTTGCAAATGCTTCCATAAAATACTCCAATCTTTGATTAACTTCGCGCTTTTTTATCGAACAAGGTCGATGTAAAAAACCAACTCTTCCTTTATATGTTGTTTAAAATTCTTCAAATCGAACCAAAATATACATAAACAATTCCAATAGAGAAGGTGATTTCAAGATATGACAAAAAAAATTTACTTTGCTTTTTTATTGCTATTCGTTATAACATTTTGCGGTTGCAGCAACGGGAGTAAAAAAGAATCGCATACCCTAATTTATGACTCCAACTCCCCCTATCACTTATATGGAAGTATTTCCTTAAATCAGCAAATAAAAACAAGCGATGCAACTGGTCTTTATAAACTGCAAAAGCTTCCTTTAGCTGGTATATTTCCTGTAAGAAACTATCTTGCAAAACAGGTGGAATCTTCCTATGTACCAGCACCTACAAAGGAACCAGGATCCGTTCAAACAAATGCAAAACCAAACAATAACAACTCTCATGTCATTATAGATGCAAGCGGTTTTTTTACGTCATTTACAACACCACCTAAAAAAGTTGCTGTATTATTTTCTTCTTATGCACAAGTTTGGCAAGATGGCGGAGGTGTTGTATCGATTACAGTTCCAGATAGCATCAACCGAGGCTTAGTAAAAAAAGATGCTGTGACTGTGATAGGGAATGGGGATGGTCGAAGTATTAATGTGGAACGATTACTTAAATTAAAACCTGATCTTGTAATACTTACAAACGATTTTCCAGAACATGTTGAACTCGCAGAAATTTTAAGAGACAACGAAATCAAAACTTTGTTATTTCAAGTAGATAGTTTTCTAGATTATCTTACTATGTTAAAATCCTGTACGACAATCTTAAATACACAGGATAGATATCATACCTATGGCACTGAGGTTTTAGATACGGTTGAGCATATTGTAGAAGATACTAGTAATGTAAAAAATCCTCCTAAGGTACTATTTTTACTCGCAAGTCTTCAAGGAATTAAAGTTAAGGGAACCAATCATTTTGTCGGCGATATGCTAAACGAAATGAAAGCAATTAATATCGCATCTGAGTCTTCCATCCTATCAGATAAGCTAAACCCTGAGATTTTTTCAACTTCAAACGTAGATCAAATTTATATTTCTATCATGGAGGATAACATAGAAGAAACAAAAAAACTCGTCGATCAAGAGTTTATTAAGAATCCAGCATATCAAAACTTGAAGGCCATCAAAGAGAATAAGATTTATTATCTTCCAAAAGATCTATTCTCTTATAAACCAAATAAAAACTGGGGTAAAGCTTATGAATATCTGGCTAATTTATTATATCCAAAGGAGTCGCCATGAAGGTATACAAAGAAAACCTGTCCATTCAAATCAAATCTAATGGAGTTCTAAACCACTCCTTTTTTCTTTCTGTTCCTACCGTATTTAAGTTTGTATTCCTAGGTTTTCTTTTACTCTTTAGCTGTATTTCTGCCATTTGTCTTGGTAACATCGATATCTCAATACAAGATGTTATCGCTGCTATTTTTCCATTTGCAAAGCCTTCCGATAGCGTACATGAAATTATTTTATCACAAGTCCGGTTTCCAAGAGTATTATCCGCTATTTTTGCTGGAACCGGCTTGTCTGTTGCAGGATTAGTTTTACAGACTTTGTTAAACAATACACTTGCAGCTCCAGAAATCATTGGAATTAACTCCGGTGCAGGTCTTGGCGTAGTACTCTTATTTAGCTTATTGCCAGGGCAATTTTTGCTTGCACCATTCGCAACCTTTTTAGGCGCATTCGTTGCCTGCTTGCTCATTGCCATTCTCTCTTATCATGCTTATGTATCGAAAACCACGATTCTTTTCGCTGGCATCGCTATCTCAAGCATCTTAAATTCTTTTAGTAATCTTCTCCTGTTACTAAATCCTAACATAGCAGTTGATTCACAATCATTTATGCTTGGTTCCTTATCTGGTATTCGTATGAATCATAGGCTATATCTTCCTCTGCTGCTTATTCTGATTTCGCTTATTGTGATCATACTGTTTTGTCGATACTTGAATGCATTATCCTTAGGCGACACAATCGCTTCGTCACTTGGTATTCGAGTTCCGCTCGTACGAATATGTTTCTTAATCCTATGCGCAAGTTTAGCAGGTAGTGTTGTAAGTTTTGCAGGCTTACTGGGCTTTGTCGGTCTTATCGTTCCTCATATTGCACGCCGTTTTGTTGGAGATAATATAAAACTATTAATTCCTTACACTGCCATGCTAGGTTCTTTCTTCGTGGTCTCCTCTGATTTAATTGGCAGGCTACTTTTTAGTCCTTATGAAGTTCCTGTGGGAATTATTATGTCTTTCCTAGGCTGTCCATACTTTATCTATCTACTAATCCGACAGAAAGGAGCTGGGCTGTATGCTTAAATACGAGAATGTTTCTGCAGGTTTTGAAAAAACACCAGTAATCAATGATATCAGCGTGTCCTTTCCATATGGTACAATTACAGCAATATTAGGTCCTAATGGTTGTGGTAAATCAACTTTGGTTCAATGTCTCGCGAATAAAAAATTGTTATTAGAAGGCTCCATTACTTTAGATGATGTACCTCTTTATTCCCTTACACCAGCAAAAAGGGCAAAACGTATCGCATTTTTGCCGCAAATACGTGAGCTCCCTTCCATGAATGCGGAAACCTTAGTAGAACAAGGACGTTTTCCCTACTCTACTATAATGAAAAAAAGGACCGATCAAGATGACCGAATCATAAGAAGAGTAATGGAGCTAACCAATACTCTCGATTTTGTTGGAAAGAATGTAAAGACATTATCCGGTGGAGAATGTCAAAGAGTATATCTCGCTATGGTTCTTGCACAAAACAGCGATTATCTTATTTTAGATGAACCTACTACCTCTCTTGATATCAAACATCGTTTGGAATTTTTAGAGCTATTAAAGTCTCTGCGAAATCTTGGGAAGACAATTCTAGTAATTTTACACGATATCAGTGAAGCAATCCAAATTGCAGATATTCTGATTCTTATGAAAGAAGGTAAGATTATTAATGTTTCTAATAAGCAGGAATTCTCTAGCAATGCGCAAATTGAGGAAGTATTCCAGATTCAATTTAAAATGAAAGAAGAAGATAATATACAATACACTTCTTTTACCTTATAATGCGCTTGACGTACTAATTGTTAGGGGCTACAATAAGGAAGTTGATTTAAAAGAAGGGAGAACCATCATGAGTAACAGAAAAATAACGGAAACAATCCCTGTGGCTCCGCTCAAAATTATTGCAATGAAGAATTGTACATCACTCGGTACAAAAATAGACCAATGTATCGTAGAGGCTAGACGTGCGATGTTAGAAAATAATGAGGCATTACCAGCTTTTCTTGGATATGATAATAGCACTTATCTTGTTTCCTATGAAGTACCTCGTTTTGGTACTGGTGAAGCGAAGGCTGTCATTAATGAAACCATACGTGGTTGTGACCTTTTCTTAATTGCAGATGTCACGAACTATACCAATCACTATATGATGTTTGGTGAAGATTCTATGAAGTCACCGGATGATCATTTTCAAGACTTAAAGCGTGTCATAGCCGCTGCAAAAATCAGTAAAGTGAAACGTGTTAATGTCATTCTTCCATTTTTATATGAAGGAAGACAGCATCACCGAGATAAATTAGAATCACTCGATTGTGCTAATGCATTACAAGAATTATCTGAGATGGGTGTTGAAAATATTATTACATTTGACGCACATGATCCACGTATTCAAAATGCGATCCCAATTCGTGGTTTTGATAATTTCTATACAAGCCTTCAATTCATTCGTGAATTATTGTTTATAGAAAAGGATCTTGTCATTGACAAAGACCATCTTATGGTGATTAGCCCTGATGAAGGTGGTATGACTCGTGCTGTTTATTATGCCAATGTTCTTGGTGTGGAGATGGGTATGTTTTATAAGAGAAGAGATTATTCCACTATTATAGACGGAAGAAATCCGATCGTTGCTCATGAATTTCTTGGCTCCTCTTTAGAAGGTAAAGATGTTTTTATTGTTGATGATATCATTTCTTCTGGTGACAGTATTATAGATGTTGCGAAAGAGTTAAAGAGAAGAAAAGCTGGTCGTGTCTTTATTGCAGCTACCTTTGGACTATTCTGTAACGGTCTAGAAAGAGTCGATGAATACTATGAAGCTGGCTATATCGATAGAATTTACACAACTAATCTAGTTTATAATAATGAAGAGTTATTAAAACGTCCATACTATCGCAACGTAGATTTAAGTAGATATATCTCACTAATTGTTGATACTTTAAATCATGATACTTCTGTCAATGATATTATTAATCCAGCTGCTTTAATTCAGGAATTATTAAAGTCTTATCGAATGAAATAAGAATCTACTACCTCTGCCAAGGTATTCTAATACCTTAGTAGAGGTAGTCTTTTTTTCTCCACAAGGAACCGACAAGAGCTTAACAGCATATAGTACTATGAAGTCATTTATGAGCATATAATATTGCTCCTGGTGAAGCTTATGGCATTTTCTCCTAATGAAATACTCGAAGCCTTCCTGCTTGTAGTGGCACTTTCCGCAGACACCTTTGCAGCAAGCTTCGCATACGGTACCAACAAGATTAAAATCGTAATGTCTTCCACACTAATAATTAACGGGATTTGTACCTTGGCTCTAACGCTCTCCTTAGTACTCGGAAATCTGCTTCGTCCCATTCTATCTAACGATATCACTCGCGCCGTTAGTTTTACTGTTTTATTTATCCTTGGAATGTCGAAGCTATTCGATAGTACAATTAAGGCTTACATCCGAAAACATAACAAATTTGAGCACGAGTTACACTTTTCCTTTTTATATCTTCGTTTCATTTTAAATGTGTATGCAGATCCGAAGATTGCCGATGTAAACGAATCAAATTCTCTCTCTCCAATGGAAGCTTTATCCCTTGCTATTGCTTTATCATTTGATGGATTTGCAGTTGGTCTAGGTGCAGCACTGATAGATATAAATGTATGGTATATTATTATTCTGTCGTTCATTATTGGAATCCTTGCTATTATTTTAGGAAGCTTCTTTGGTAATCTGATTAGTAAAAAGATATCCATGAACATTTCTTGGGTAAGCGGTATTCTACTTTTAATCATTGCTTTTTCAAAAATTTGATTCGTTTCAATGTAAATTAATACGCAAAGCACTTAAATAATAATTACAAAGAATTTAATTAATTACAAAGCATTTAATTACTAAACAAAAGAATAAGTACGCTCCACAGTCTTATTTGTGCTGAAGCAAAAAAGGACAGAAATCAATTCTGTCCTTTTCTATCGCTTACATTTTATAACTATCTTAAAAACCAATTCATTGCTTCTTATATGATAGATAATGAGTTTTTATAATCAATATAATTACTTTTTCTCATTTTTACAACGAATTGATTACTTTTTCTCATTTTTACAACGAATTGATTTACTCTTTTTCGTTCTTAAAACGAATTGATTATTCTTTGTCCTCGAGAGCGTCCGGTAGGGATAATGACATAAATCCTGCTAAGCTACCTCTTTGTCCTTTACTTCCACGATGTGAGAAAAATAGATCTTGTCGGCACATGGTACATAATCCCGACTTTATAATATGTTCGGATGTCACACCAGCGTCACGTAATAACTGATAATTCGCTTCCCATAAATCGAGTTGATATTTCTGACCTTCCTTCGATTTCTTAGCATGTGGAAATAAAAAGTTTTCCCATTGTTCCTTTGTAAAATGAGCCATAAATTCTTCTGCTACATCTTCACTTACTTCATAGCAGTCTTTACAGATACATGGCCCAATGACAACAAGAATATCTTCTGGCTTGCTTCCATATTCTTTATTCATCTGCTCTACAGTAACTTTTCCAATCTTACTTACGGTACCTCTCCATCCGGAATGGGTTAAACCGATTGCCTTGTTCACTGGGTCTAAGAAATATAAAGGTACACAATCTGCGCTAAATGTCAATAAGGAAACATCCGATTCGTTTGTAATGTGGCCATCTATTTCCTTGTAATTACGTTTTTTCTTAATTCCCTTACCTCGATCTGATGCTTTAGCTACCCTAACATTTGCCTTATGCACTTGATCTGAAAATACTAAGTTATCAACCTCTATCCCGATACTATGGCATATACGCTCATAGTTTTCCATGACAAGATCTTCATAGTCTCCTCTTCGAAAGCCAAGGTTCATAGATTCAAAAATCCCACTACTAACTCCACCAAGCCTTGTAGAAAAACCATGTCTTACATATGGGAACTGCTCTAATATAGGAAAGGAAACGTAAGGAACGTTTCCTATGTTTTTCAGCACTGCATGTTCTGTTAATTTTATTTCACTCATTGGAACCCCCATTCTAGCCAAAACTTTTGTGCATAAAAACTTATTGGAGTTAAGAACAAAAAAAGCATAGTTATCGAGCTTTTCCTTGTTATGAATAGGGTATAAAACGATAGATACCCTTAAGATCCATATGCATCAAAAGCATTTTTTATTAATCGTATCTCTTCCTTTAACATCACAACAACATCAAACCGACACGGCGTACTTTCTGGTAACCGATTTACCAGAAGATAATACTTCGCTGTATTCGTTATTCGCCTCTGCTTTTGAATCGTAATCGCTTCTTCTGGAAACCCCTTTTCCACATTCGTTCGATACTTCACTTCAACAAATACCAAATACCCATTTTCCCTAGCAACAATATCAATTTCTCCAAGACGGCAACGATAATTTCTTGCAAGAATTTGATATCCCTGTTCTGATAGATAATTTGCCGCTTCAGTTTCTTTCGTAAGCCCCTCAACCTTTTTATTCACCAGGTATTTCCCCCATTACCCTTCCTTTAATTAAATCCATTCGGTCAACAAATAATAGTACTTGAGAAACAATTCCGTAGAGTTCTGGAGGAATACAATCTCCTAACTCTAATTTCGATAAAGTATTTGCAAGTGGCACATCCTTATGAATCGGGATATCTTCCTCAAGAGCTTTTTCTATAATTTTATCTGCTAAGATATTCTTTCCCGATGCAATAATCCTTGGTGCAGGATCCTTAGGATCATAAGAAATTGCAACTGCTGTTTTCTTATCCTTCTCCATCGTAACCTCTTTTCCGCATATAATATACGCGCGTAATTTTACGCTATGTATATATTTCGCTTCGTGTAATTTACACATCGTATATTTTACGCTGCGTAAATCTTACGATACTATACAATAAAAATGATGCTACTCAAACTTTTCCTCGTCATGAAGACAAATCGGATATTCTCACTTGCCTACAGGCAAGTTTTTCCGCTTACACTACTTGCTCATAACCTCATAGCCACTACGTGGCATTTCAGCAGGAGGTTAAATTTTTGATAAATGACGCTCTATGAATCGGTGATGGTCCTAGTTCTTTTAGTGCTTTAATATGATCCGCAGAACCGTATCCCTTATTTGAAGCAAATCCATATCCCGGAAATACCGTATCATATTCCACCATCAGACGATCCCTTGTGACCTTTGCAACAATACTTGCCGCAGCGATGGATATACTTTTTGCATCCCCTTTGATAATTGGGACTTGTGGAATTACAACCTTTGGAATCGTCACTGCATCATTTAACAATAACTCTGGGACTACTCCTAACTTATTAATAGCTCCTCGCATTGCTTCATAAGTGGCTTGTAATATGTTTATTTCTTCAATACGAGCATGAGATGCACTTCCAATACCAACGGAAATGGCCTTCTCCATAATTTCATCATAGAGTGCCTCTCGCTTCTTTTCACTTAATTGTTTCGAATCATTGATATATAAGATTTCGCAATCTTTTGGTAAAATAACGGCGCAAGCAATCACAGGTCCTGCAAGAGGTCCCCTTCCAACTTCATCAATTCCACAAATATAACGATAATCTGGATAGCTGAGTTCATATTCTTGAAGGAACCTAACTCTTGCTCGTTCTGCATTTAACTTCTCATAACGATTTTCATACTTAAATAGAAGTTTTTTTACACCCTCCCGCTCATCGGTACCATATTTATCTTTCACTCCGAAAAATCCACCCTCACCAACAAGCTCGAGTTCTTTTGTAATTTCTGAAATTTTGATATTCATAACATCAATCCTTCTTTTCTTCTTCGTTAACTTCCATACGTTCACTTGGATGTTCCAGCGTTATACGGGCAATACGTCCATTTCTAAAATCATCTAATACAAAATTAGCAGCCTTTACTAAGTCAAGCTCTCCACCCTTTAATAAACAGGCGCGTTTCTTGGCAATTAGATCGAGATTCTCTATGTTACTATCCACCTCTTCCATGCCATATTTCTCACCTAAGACACCTGGGTATACACGATGAAGGTATTCGATAAGCTCGTAACATAAATCTCTTGGATTTAGGATATCATCATTGATGGAACCGATAAAGGCTATTCTCATACCAACTACTTGATCTTCAAACTTCGGCCAGAGAATACCTGGAGTATCTAATAGTTCAACATTTTTGTTTAATTTAATCCATTGCTTTCCTTTTGTAACACCTGGTTTATTCCCTGTTTTTGTACAGGCTTTTCCAGCAAAACTATTAATAAAAGTTGACTTACCTACATTCGGTATTCCTACAATCATCGCACGAATTGGACGATTTAAGATTCCACGCTTACGGTCTCGTTCTATTTTCTCCTGGCAAGCCTGCTTAATCACCTCATGTACATTCTTAACACCGCTACCGTTTCTGGAATTAACAAGAGCAACAAACCAACCTTTTTTCTCATAATATGATTTCCAAGCATCGGTCATTTTCTGATCTGCTAAATCATATTTATTTAACAAGATAATTCTTGATTTATTTTTTGCTAAATCATCAATATCTGGATTTTTACTGCTATATGGGATTCTGGCATCCACCAGTTCTATTACAACATCTATTAATTTTATATCTTCTTGCATCTGACGTTTTGCTTTCGTCATATGTCCTGGGTACCACTGAAAATGCATTTGTGTGCCTCACTTTCTTTCTTTGATCTTACATTAAAAAATTATCTTAATCTACATTCTATTTTTATCTTGATTCTACTCCCCTGAAGTTTTGCCTTCTCCCTCAACATTCTCCTCAACAGATTTTGAGTACATATTTATCTTATTAACAATGCCGAATGGATTTAACCGAATCCATGCCTTACCAATAATATCATCTTTTACTACATTACCGATATTCGCGAAACGGCTGTCTTCACTATTATTTCGATTATCACCAAGTACAAAAAATTCATCCTCATCTAAGGTAAACTCTTCGTCTGCAAGGCCTGGTATTCTTATAGGATCAACTACCATCGGTTCCTCTAAAGCTTCACCATTCACATAAACTACGCCATCTAAAATCTTTACTCGCTCTCCTGGCAAACCAATCACACGTTTTATATTATAGTAACTATGCTCATTGCCACTTTGCTTAAATACAATAATATCGTATCTCTTTGGATCACGAAACTTATATGCTAATTTATTTATAACAATCTTATCCTCATCCTGCAAGGTAATTTCCATTGATTCCCCAAGCATCGTTGTCTTCTCAAGTGCAACATTAATGATTGCATATGCAAGAGCAATCACTGCTACTATCTCAACCATCCAAATTATGATTCTTATATATAATTTTTTACGCTTTTTGCGTTTGATATCCCTATCAAAATCATATTTCATCATACTAATAACCATGCCTTTCCATAGGCTGCAAACTTTTGGGCCACAGGCACAATGATTTGCATTGCGAAAAAACTTTGAATTTTCACATTCCGTCCTAATTTAATTCATCAGGAGTATTGTCCCCTGTATTTCTATTATAACTAACTTATGATAACATTGAAACCAAAAAATATAAATTACAAGGTAAAATTTATATTTCAGAACCAGCTAGCCTTTATACGTAAAGAATAGATGATTCCAATTTCAAAAAAAGAGGGAGCTCAAAGTGCAGATTCCCTGACGCTTTGTGGCACCCTCTCTTATGCTTACTTTAAAAGTAATCTTTTACTAATCAAAAAGTAACAATCTTACTAATTTGAAGAGTTATCTTGCTAATTTAGAAGAATTATCTTACTAATTCTTTTACTTTAGCCTTCTTACCAACTCTATCACGTAAGTATGTTAACTTAGCTCTTCTAACTTTACCAAGTCTTACAACTTCTACTTTCTCTACAATTGGAGAATGTACTGGCCAAGTCTTTTCAACACCAACACCGTTAGACTGCTTTCTAACTGTGAAAGTCTCTCTTGCTCCACCGTTTTGTCTCTTTAATACAACGCCTTCAAATACCTGAGTTCTCTCACGATTACCCTCTTTTACCTTAGCGTATACCTTTACAGTATCTCCTACGTGGAACTTAGAAACTTCTGACTTTAACTGTGCATCTTCGATGCTCTTAATAATTTTATTCATGTTGTGACCTCCTTCAAATTTAGATGTTCTTACTACGTTCATTCGCTTCCTCACTTAGATTTCTAAGTTTACTAAGACTTAACCTAATGTTTGCGGTTAAGGATTCCAGTACAGAGGAACATCTCGTCTCACAATTTGCTATTATAACATAACTTAGATTAAAATGCAAGAGGTATTCCATATTGCATTTCTCTTTTATATCTCTTTTATATCACTTTTATAACTCTTTTATATCACTTTAATATCACTTTTTACGTTACATATTGCTTTTAATATTACTTTTTATAATTACTTTTTATATTGCTTTTTCATCTTATAATTTATATTACTTTTTTCATTTTATAATTTAAAGCCAAAGCAACTGCAAATGAAATTGTTTCTACAATAGGCATCGAAATCCAGATACCATTTGCTCCTATAAACAATGGCAAGATTAATACAAATGCACTGCCTAATATTAAACCTCGTAAAAGATTGACCCCCATTGCGTATTGTGGCTTCATTACTGCTTGGAAATAACCGCTTATAAAAATATTCAGGTTCATAAATAAGAATGCTAAAATATACATTCTAATGGCAGGAATTGCTAATGACAATATTTCATCTGTTGCATGTACAAACAATCCTGTAATAACTCCTGGGAATAAGGCACCTAGCGCAACGATAATTGATCCAATTATTGTAGTTGTAATAAACCCTAAGTGCTTAACTTCATCTACACGCTTTCTTTCCCCTGCTCCAAAGTTAATTGCAAGTATAGGCTGTGATGCCTGCGCAACACCATTTGCTAAGGACATCACAATAAAAGAACTGTTTGCAATAATACTATAAACAGTGATACCGATGTCTCCAATGTATTTTACAAGTTGAATATTAAAGAGGAATGTAACAATACCATTCGAGATTTCAATTAAAAAGCTGGCTAGTCCACTGGTTACTACTTTAGAAAATCGTTTCATCGAAAATCCATTCTTTACTAGCTTTAACTGATTTGTTTTCTTAAAAAAATGAACTATCAAGATCAAGCAAGTAATCGAACTTCCGATTACTGTAGCGATTGCTCCGCCGAACATTCCCCAGTGAAATATATAGATAAAGATATAGTCTAAGATGATATTAGTAACACCACCTGTAATTACACCAATCATCGATAAATTAGGGTCTTTATCATTTCGTATAAAAGCTTGAAGCAAAGCAGAAAACATAAAAACAGGAGCACCCGCCACTAATGTTCTTCCATACTCACTAGCGAGTGTAAATGTTACATCGGTAGCTCCTAAGAAATATAAGATCGGTTTAAACCCAAGTTGCATGATAATCAATAGAAATATGGATATAAAAGTTACCGATAATACCGAGGTCGTAAAATACTGCTTTCCAAGTAACGAATCGTTACTTCCATTTGCAATTGACATTAAAACCGAACCGCCAACTCCAAATAATAAACCGGTACCAAAAAATAGCGTAAAAAGTGGTAACACGATATTTAGAGCAGCGATTCCTTCTGGACCTACTCCTTTACCTATCATAATAGAATCAGCGAGAATATAAATTGAAGTAACTAATGTCGCACTTATTGATGGTAATAAATAGCGGAAAAATAACTTTCTCGTTGAATCCTTCTTTAAATCTAATTGTTTCATTTCTATCTCCTTCATTTGTTACATTCTGTAGAACGATTTTTTCTTTCTACCAAACCAAGTCCGCTCTAACAAAATAATCCTCCTATCACAACAAAAAACTGGATAATCCAGTTGAAAGTCTCCAACTATCTTATCCAGAATATAAAATCTATATACCCATCGACGAATAAGCGCAATCATAGTACATCGTTACATCGCTGTCAGTTACCTAAAAGCGGAGTTTAGACATACAAGTTATATTTAATCTCTTACACATTCTTTGAATCTTCTCCCAATCGTAATTGTTCCAAAAACTGCTTTTCTTTTTTGCTTAAAACAGCTTCTTCTAACAATTCTGGGCGATTCTTTAACGTTCTGATAATCGATTGTTCTCTACGCCATTTCTCGATATTTGCATGATGACCAGACAACAAGACATCAGGCACTTTTTGTTCCATAAATACTTCCGGCCTGGTATACTGAGGATATTCCAGTAAATTGTCCTGTAACGATTCAAATTCAGCAGAGGCATTGTTATTTAATACCCCAGGTATTAATCTTGAAATCGCATCCATCATTACCATAACAGGAAGTTCTCCACCGGTAAGAATGTAATCTCCTATGGAAACATAATCAGTTACAATCTGATCTAACACCCGTTCATCAATACCTTCGTAATGCCCACATAGAAATACTAAATCATCTTCTTTCGCAAATTCCTCTGCCATTTTCTGATGAAATACTTTTCCTTGTGGTGTTAAATAGATGACACGAGGACGTCTGGTTTCATTTTTCCTCTCAGAAACCGATTCCTCCGGTATTTTCATAGTTTTATCCTGAGCTAACATCTCTTTGTTATGGTCAATCATCTTCATTACATGTTCATAGGTTCGATAAACAGGCCCTGGTGCCATAACCATACCAGCGCCACCACCATAAGGATAATCATCTACTCTGCGATGCTTGTCCTCAGAAAACTCTCTGATGTCGATTGCATTAATTGTAAGTAGCCCCTTTTCCATTGCACGACCAATAATACTAGTGTTCATCGCCTGATGAATCATGTCAGGGAAAAGTGTCATTACATGATAATTCATATGGTATCCTCCAAGGTAGAAGTGTAAAAGAAAATAAAAATTTTCTTTTACACAGAAGTTTGTGCCTGCGTCGTCCTCGGCACAAACTTCCAGCCTACTGACGGGCATGATTTCAAGTATGAAAGAAAATCGTATGATTATTCCACAAGTCCTGGAATTAAATGTACCACTAATTTTTTCTCATTGAGATCTATTTTTTTCACACAGTCATCGATATAAGGGATGAGTATTTCTTTACCTTGCTTCGTTTTTATTACAAACACATCATTTGCACCTGTTTGTAATACTTCGGTTAATTCACCTAGAGAATTTCCATCTTCCTCTTCTGCCTGTAATCCAATCAAATCGAAGATAAAGAATTCTCCTTCTGCTAGATCTACTGCATTTTCTCTTGAGATAAGTAAATCCTTACCTTTGTATTTTTCTATATCATTTATATTATCAATGCCTTTGAATTTCAGAATGACAAATTGCTTAAAAAATTTAACATTCTCAATCTCTAGCTCTTTTTGTTCTTTTCCAGTATCAAGAGTAACCATTTTTAATTTTTTAAAACGGTTCATATCGTCTGTTGTTGGAAATACCTTAACTTCTCCTTTAATACCATGAGTAGAAGAGATTACTCCAACTCGTAATAAATCTTCCATTTCTACCTCCATTCCAATACAGTCACACTGCCGATAATCGTTGTGCCTATAGGTTTTCATGGCACCAAACGTTACCGTCTATCAATCTTTTTATTCTTCTAAGAATAGCTTATACAAAAAGATGAAAAAAAACACAGCAAACCAATCAATTAGAGTAGCTCTAACTAAATTAGCCTGCTGCGCACATTCTAAAGCTGTTACAACGTCCTTCCATCCGGTAAGGTGAAAGAATTCCGCTGATTACTGCAGTATCTCTACCACGACTTTTTTGTCATCCTTTGTTGCGGCAGCTTTTACTACGGTACGTATAGACTTGGCAATACGGCCTTGCTTGCCGATTACTTTCCCCATATCCTCCGGTGCAACCTTAAGTTCAACAATGATTGACTTGTCTGTTTCAGTTTCTGTGACAACAACTTCTTCCGGATGATCAACGAGTGACATAGCAATTACCTGAACTAATTCCTTCATTACTCTTCACCTCCGCTTATTTCACGATACCGGCTTTCTTGAAAAGTCTGTTGATAGTCTCAGTTGGTTGAGCACCATCCGCTAACCACTTCTTAGCTGCTTCCTCATCTACATTAAAAGCGCTAGGCTCCTGTGTAGGATCGTAAGTTCCGATTTCTGCGATGAACTTACCATCTCTTGGAGATCTGGAATCAGCAACGATTACTCTATAGAAAGGAGCCTTTTTCTGACCCATTCTCTTTAATCTGATCTTTACTGCCATGTTACAATTCACCTCCTTAAAAATTCATATAGATATGAGAAATTTGATACGAATCTCAAATTCGTATTATTCTCTATCATTTATAATTGAATTGTAAAATCTACGATACATCATAAATCATACAAGTCAAAACTTCATTAAGCTACCGTGAGATATCCCACGAATGGTATGCTACTATAGTAGCACGCTCTTACAGTCCAAATGGCATGCGGAATTTCTTCTTGTTCTTTCCTCCAAGCATACCAGAAAACTGTTTCATCATCTTACGAGTTTCACCGAATTGTTTCACTACACGGTTTACCTCACTAATATCAACGCCAGCTCCATCAGCAATACGTTTCTTACGGGATGGATTAAGAAGGTCTGGATTACGACGTTCTTCCTTTGTCATGGAGTAAATGATGGCTTCGATGCCCTTTAGAGCATTTTCTCCTTCATCCCAGTCAATGTCTTTCATATTGGCTTTGCTTCCCATGCCACCCATACCGCCTGGTAACATCTCAACCAATTTCTGAATTCCACCCATCTTCTTCATCTGTTGCATCTGGTCTAGATAATCGTTGAAATCAAATTCTGCTTTTTTGATTTTTCGTTCCAGCTCTTTTGCCTTGTCTTCATCAATTTCTGCTTGAACTTTATCAATCAGGGTAAGCACATCACCCATACCAAGGATTCTGCTCGCCATACGATCTGGATAAAACTGTTCCAAATCAGAGAGCTTCTCTCCCATACCAATGTATAGAATAGGTTTTCCGGTTACTGCACGAATGGATAAAGCAGCACCACCACGGGTGTCACCATCGAGCTTTGTAAGAATTACTCCGGTTATACCAATTTTCTCATTAAAAGTTTCCGCTACATTTACAGCATCCTGACCTGTCATTGCGTCAACTGTGAGGATTACGTGATCGATATGAATATTTTCTTTTATCTCAATCAACTCGTCCATCATATCTTCATCAATGTGAAGACGACCGGCAGTATCGATAATTACGATATTATTGCCATTCTTTGCCGCATGCTCCATTGCCGCTTTTGCAATGTTCACAGGTTTATGATTCGTTCCCATAGCGAATACAGGAACACCTTGTTTTTCACCGTTAATCTGTAACTGATCTACCGCAGCAGGACGATAAATATCACATGCTACTAATAATGGTTTCTTGCCTTTTGCTTTAAATTTACCGGCAAGTTTTGCAATCGTCGTCGTTTTACCAGCACCCTGAAGACCACACATCATAATAACTGTGATTTCGCTACCAGGTTTTAAGGTAAGTTCGGTGGTCTCATCTCCCATGAGTTTGACCATCTCTTCATTTACGATTTTTACAACCATCTGGCCAGGAGTTAAACTAGTCATAACTTCTTGACCAATCGCTCTTTCCTGTACTGAATTTACAAAGTTTTTAACAACCTTAAAGTTAACATCCGCTTCTAAAAGTGCCATCTTAACTTCCCGTAATGCTAGCTTAACGTCCGCCTCAGAAAGCTTTCCTTTGCCACGGAGGTTTTTAAACACATTTTGCAATTTTTCTGATAAGCTTTCAAATGCCATAATAACCTCAATTCCGGCGACTTGGCGCCTACTGCGTCTTTTTGCAAATATTAATTCCAATCATAAAAAGGTTTTATGGAGAATTAGTATTAGATTCATTTATAAATCATTGAGAATATCATCAGACAGCTGTTCTACTATGTTAATCTTACTTAAATCTTTTGTCTGCTTTATCTCTTCTGAAATTCGTTTTATTTGGTTTACTTTCTGCTTCGTAGAATTGAATTTTTCTACTAGCCTCAGCTTTTCTTCATATTCTTTTAATTTTCTCGTACATCGCTTGATGATATCGTGTACACCTTGTCTGCTAAGTCCGGTATCATCTGCTATTTCACTTAACGAATAATCGTTTAGTATATAATCTGAAAAAACCTGTTTCTTATGATCCCCGAGTAGTTCACCGTAGAAGTCAAATAACATGGACAAGGTGACAACTTCTTGTAAACGGTCATCTTCCCTCTTGGAGTTTTCCAAAACCATTTGTTTCTTGCCCTCCTCCTAAAGTTACTTACCCGATATCCAATTCTTTTCTAAAAGACACAGAAATGATTGAACTATCACTTGACTCATCGAATCACCATCTGTAAAGTAATTTTCTTTACAGTTAGTTATTATAAAATATTTAAAATCGTTTGTCAAGTAATTTTCTTTACACTTAAAATTTTTTTCTTTACATATAAAAACTCTATTTAATAAGGTTAAATTAATTCCAGTTAATATCCGTAGGAGAACCTAATTTGTATGAATCTTTAAATACTCTCGTAAATAAACAACATTTCCATCTGGATCATAGAAACTCATATTACGAGTCCCCCAAGGCCTTATGGTAGGTTCTTCTTTGATTTTTGCTCCTAGCTTTTTTACCTTTTCATATTCCTTTTCTATATCTTCTACTGTAAAAGCAATACAGATGTTTTGATTATTGTTATTTTTCGCACTTCCATCATCATAGATTGTTAACACCGTTTCCTCTCCGAGGATTGTCTGATGTACAGCATCGTCACTATTATTCTCAACCTCGAGTAATGCTTTGTAAAACTCCGACATACGAACCACATGATTCGTTAATAGTGAAACTTCTCCAAGTCTCATATAATTTCCGTCCCTCCTTTTCGAATAGTCGTAAAACGAAATGCGTCCCCATAAGTTCCATCCCCATATTCTGCTTCAGAACATTTTACAAATGATCGGTTATCAAACGTTTCCCTTGGATTATTGCTTGTTACTAATCATTTGTTATTTTCGTTTATAAAATCTCCGAATTAGTAAGATAGTTCCTGCAGCCACTGCTACAACTAAAACTGCTGCTGATAGAAACGGTAGATTCTTCCCATCCTTAAGTCCCCACTCTGGTTCAACCGGCGGGATAAGGTCTCCCTTCACAATTTTTCGTACTGGAAGATCCTCATTTTCTGGATCACTTATGCAAACCCAGGCATTTACTTGCCCTAAATGATATTGGATATATCCCCAAGTCTGACCTTGTTCGTCAGTATAAACAGAAGTAATACGACTTGGATCAAACTCCTTAAATCTCTTTGCAATCTCTCCTGACCCAGGATATGACCATACAAATATTTCTTTCTTTATCTGATACTGCTCAAACTCACCTTGGTATTCTTTTAGCTCACTGATATGGTCATCACAAAACGCTATCCCATCATATTTTAAGAGGCAATCTTTTTCTGGAATCCATCCTTTTTTGTAAGAAACAGAACCATCTTCTGCATAGATAGGTACTAGACAATAAACCCATGCAGAATTTTGCTTATCATAGGAAAAGCTAACGTAAAATTCCGTCCCATTTGTCACCTTATCAACGATTAATTTTGATTCGGGGTTTACATAGATGCTACTATAACCTTCCTCCCCATTTGCGATAAATGACCTACTTACATAAGTACAAGAACTTCTATGGCTTCTGTAAAATGCATCATCAGGTTCTATAATAAGATCTGCTTTCGCTGTTTTACTTGCTAAAAAGAATATAAATAGGAATAACATAAACCAGGTCATCCATCTCGTTGATTTTCTTAACATATAAAACCTCCATTCATCACCTACTATTTTGGGCGGTAGCACTATTACACACCCTATCTTTCCCTATTAAAGAAACCAGTTGATAAACCATCCTATGAGAAAAGAGCAAGCATTTACCATAAAACTAAATAATACTGGATTTTGAATCTGCTTTGCATATTTCTTGTAAAAAAACGCCTCAATTCCAATCACAAGTAATTCCAAAGGAAGCTTAACAAGAAGTCCATGAAAGGAAACTGAAACAAGCAACCAGGTATGTATTAGAACTACAGGAGGATTCGTAAGTACATTAACTAGGAAAATCAATATATAATCTTTCTTATATCGTACTCCGTAGCAAAATGCAAAAACAACTTCAATTAGAATCGTAAGTACCAAGGATAATAACAAGATGCGTATGATTTCAAGATACATTCTTTTCCCCTTTACAATAACAGAGCAATATCAACAAAGATACTACCGTAATGATGCTAGCAATCCCCACATGTGTGATTGGTATCTTATTAAGATAGTATGGTAAATATCCTAAGAAAAGTGCAAATGTAAGTATTCCAAATGCAAATCCCTTCGCATTTGGAAGGATTTGCGATATGATATGTAATGTTATTGGCATTGTCATGTTAAATAAAAATATAGCCATTACGCCAAATAACGGATGTTGCGCCATTGAAAAAAATATAGCAGCAAATAAAAGTGAAATAGTGATCGTGTTTTTTCTACCAAAGGTATCGCTAAATATCCCTCCAAAGGCTTTTCCAAAAACTACACCACAAATATATAGTATGCCAAAAGCATAGGTAGATTTCCACGGAAAGGTTAAGGCAATACCCATATAAGAACGTAATCCAACTACAATCATAAGTCCGACTATCATAAGCAACCCTTTATAAAACTCATTATGATTATCACCTTCTTCCCCCCTATTGTTTGGTAATACAAAGTCAAAATCAACAGGAGGATTTTCAGTAACGAAGGTATTTCGTTTTATCGCATTATGTAACAGAATGATAAAAGATAAAATGATTAGGACACCTAACACCCAATAAATAGGTATACTTTTTTCTCTGCCAAGCATTCCGCCGAAATAAATTCCAAAAGCACCTGGTGACACAAAGATACCAAGAGTTGAAGCCCTTCCTTTACTTGCATTCATTACTTCTATACCACCACCGATATGAAACAGTGCATTCCCTGTTCCCGCCAATATCGCTAGAAGTAAAAATGGAATAAATGGAAGATACGAGGCGATAACAAAAGCAAATCCTAGTAAAACAACTGTCACATTTCGATTTAGCTTATCTGCTAGCAAACCAATCGGCATCTGAAGAGCAAACGCACAGAAGTTATAAACCAAGATTGACAGCCACCACATTCGATCAAGGCTTAAGGTGTGAAAAACGATGTAGGCACATGCAAAGTCGATAACAAAATGTGCAAATGAAAAGATATGTACTGACCTGATGAGCTTATACAAAACTTTTTTCATATCAATTTCCTCTTTTCTTTTTCTACAATCAGAGATTACGTTTAACGATTGACTTAATTATAGCAAATATGCCCAATTATTCCAACTTACATTTTCCTTACGCTCATACCTGCTCGATATCCGCGTGAAAAATCTTGATTTTTCACACTAATAAAGATTGATAGCTTAAGAGGTTCGAGATATAATGTATCATGAAATGCTAATTCATAGCTAAGAAAGGAAAGATTATGATTGACTATTTTATAGATTTTTTTGAAAAGTATGATTATCCGAAACAAGCCATCAAAGATTTGCTCTCCTCCTATCAAACTTTACTCTCCAATCAAGATGCTTATTCCATATTTGAGGCCATAGTTAAGCAATATGAGTTGGATGATAGATTTATAATTAAAAATTGTTATCCACAATTAGAGGAGGTTGCTAGTAAAACAAATCTCAGTCCTTATACCATTTATCTCCTCTTCTTTCTTTCTCTATCTAAAATAACGAAAGAAAAATACATAGCAAAAAATTATTCCATTGAAATATTTTATGAATCCATGGCCGATTTAAAATATAAGATGTTAGAGTGTTATAAAATAAATAATATTTACGGAAATCGCGTTCCATGGTGGGAAGATGGATTTTTTGATTTAACCCGTGTAGCTCTTGGACGTCTGCAATATGAAATTGTTGAACAGGATACCACTCTTGTTATTGGCGGTCATTTGATTTCTAAAGGAGATTCTGTAATCAACATGCACATCCCGTCAAGTGGTCCATTGACCGTACAAGATTGCATGGACTCCTTTTGTAAAGCTGCGGAGTTTTATAAAGAATATTTTAAAGAGCGCCCTACTGTGTTTGTATGTCACTCTTGGTTGCTATTTCCACATCACTTAGAGTTTCTTCCAAAGGATTCAAACATTCTTAACTTTATGAAATTATTTACCATATATAATACAGAATTTGATGAAAAGAAATCTGATTTATGGAGAATTTTTTATAATGAAGAAAATAAACCTATTTCAGAATTACCTAGAACTACATCATTGCAGCGTGCTTACGCAGACTGGTTACTAAACAGCAAACCAGTAGGCTGCGGTAAAGGTATTTTCTTGTTTCAGGATGGCAAGATAATTTCATAGATAATGATTTGAAAAGCTGATTTTCCTAAAGTATAATTACTTAGCCAGGAAAATCAGCTTTTCTTATATTCTTAATATATAGGATTTTAGAACTCAAAAGCCAGATACGTAAGTGTTCCAAAGTTATAACTACGATGAAGTAATTTCGGTTCCTTTTTCTGCCCGCTTCCAAGAGCAATGAATAACGGAACAATATGTTCTTCTCTGGGAACAGCTAATTTCGCATGAGGGGCTAAGTTCTGATAAGAAAATAACTCCTCAAGGTTCTTGTTTTCTATCTTTTCAACTAACCAATCATCAAATTCCACTGCCCAGCGAATTGGCTCCTTTACATCAGCTAGAGTACTCAGATTATGAACGGTTGAGCCGCTGCCAATAATGAGGATGTCCTCTTTCGCAAGGGGCTTTAATGCTTCTCCTATTTTGTATTGCTCCTCCATAGGCATAAATGGATTCACAGAAATTTGTATCACAGGTATCTCTGCTTCCGGATACATGAGATACAAGATATCCCATGTTCCATGATCAAGTCCTCTCTTTTCATCAAGACAACTCTCAATGCCCTTATTTTCAAGCAGACTTTTTACTTTTAGAGCTATTTCCGGAGATCCTTTTGCTAAATATTTAAG
Organism: Lachnoclostridium phytofermentans ISDg; assembly: GCF_000018685.1. NCBI lineage: Bacteria > Bacillati > Bacillota > Clostridia > Lachnospirales > Lachnospiraceae > Lachnoclostridium > Lachnoclostridium phytofermentans. The sequence continues at coordinate 2,969,874 of NC_010001.1, forward strand.
AGCATATAGTTCTTTGGGAAAACCATAAAAATCATAAATCATGTCATAAACGCCATTAATCGAAGAAATTGTGGTAATTTCATTTTCCCAGTGTGCTGTAAAAACAACAATCGCTTTTGGTTTAATTTTAGAACTATATTCTTTTAAAAATGCGGTATATTCGTTCTTCTCAAATACGATGGATGGACCACCATGACATATAAATAAAGATGGTAACATGTCTATATTCCTCCTTTCTGATTTGTTTTATTTTTTATATTTCATATTATATATGCAATCTGTTATTTCTAGATTAACCAGTTCTATTTACTAATTCTCTTTTCTAACTCTTTTTATTAACTCTATTTATTAACTCTATTTGTTAACTCTATTTGCTAATTCTCTTTGCTAACTCTATTTTATTACACTATTTTATTACTCTATTTAACTATTCCACTTTTAATAGCATTTCATACTGTCCTACATATGAGGTAAAACCCACTTTAAACAAAAAGTCCTCCACTGACTTTAACGGTGTTTCAATATTAAGTATACTTAGTTTTAAGGCTTCTGTATTCTTAGCTAGCTCTGTAACAATATTGCTTGCAATCCCTTTCCCTCGATGTTCTTTATGGACAGCAATTTGAGGTATGTCACCAGTCCTTTTATCGATGATTCCATAGCCAATGATTATGTTATCATTTCTTACTATAGCATAATGAAAGTCTTCCGGTACCGCTTTTACGGATTCAATGGAATTCTGCCAAGATGGTCTAAAATCCCAGAATTCCTTTAACATTTCTAAATCGATACTTTCCACACTTTCTACGCTATATGCAGTTTTTTGAGACAAATTGTTCTTATCTAAATGGTAACAAGAAAATGTTCTTTGAATTTCAAATCCCTGCTTCTGATATAATAATACAGCGGATTGATTGTTCTGCAATACTTCCAGCAGATACTGATCAATGCCTCTTTCTCTCATTCTTTCTTTGACTTGTTGTAGCATTTCACTTGTAACACCACGTCTTCTATAGTCTGCTATCACGCCTGTCCCAAGGTCATATACAGTTTTCTTCCCATTCCAATCACGAAAACCATTTAAAACAAATGCAATTAATCTCTCGTCCTCAAATGCTCCTATCGAGAGTGTAGGATCAAATCCCCTCCGTTTTAGCATCTGTTGAAACTTCCAAAAAGGTAAATCAATTTTAACTTGATAATCAGAAAATGCTTCTACAAAGGCAATATGTATTGTTTCTAATTTTACATTCTCTAACATTCTATAGCAAATCATTTTTTCCCTCCGTTACTATAATTTAGTGTACTTTGTGACGATTAGATTCAAGCTCAATATCTTAACGCCTTTTATAATAATACTACCTACGAATAAATAAGAAAAGAGATATAAGAATTAATTATCCTATAATAATTCTTATATCTCTATATCCTATTAATGTAAATTAATAACTGTTGCTTTAGGACGTGTCATAGTTTCAATGGAATAACGGATTCCTTGCGTACCGAGACCTGAGGATTTTACCCCCAAGAATGGGAAGTGATCTGGTCCACGTTCTGTTTTATTATTAATTTGTACAGTACCAACTTCTAATTTATCTGCAACTGAGAAAGCATCATTAATATTTTGAGTAAATACAGCACTTTGTAATCCATAATCCGATTCGTTAGCAATTTTAATTGCTTCCTCAACGGTTTTAACTCTCATAACAGGTAATACAGGACCAAATGGTTCTTCCCAGGCAATTCTCATATCAGTTGTAACATTATCAAATAGTGTTGGAGTTATTAAGTTTCCACTTCTCTTTCCACCAGTAATTAAAGTTGCCCCTTTATTAAGAGCATCCTCAATCAAGCCACAAACAAAATCAGCCGCTTTTTCGCTGATGAGTGGTACAATCGTAACATCCTTTTCAGAAGGATTTCCTGTCTTTAATTGTTCAACCAGTACTTTCATCTTTTCAATCAAAGAATCTGCTATAGTTTCATCTGCTAAAATTCGTTTCACGGCTGTACATCTTTGCCCGGAATAAGAATAACCTCCAGCAACAATATTTTTTGCTGCAAGATCTAAGTCAGCATCTTTTAAAACAATGGCAGCATCTTTTCCACCAAGCTCCATCATAACTGGAACCATCGATGTGATTTCAGAAATATGTTTACCAACTTCCGTACTTCCAGTAAAGTTAATAAAATCAACGCCTTTATGCGTTACTACATAGTCACCTATTTCGGAACCTTTTCCGGTGATTACTGATAAAACACCTTCTGGAATACCAGCCTTATAAAACAAATTCGCTAGATAAACACCACTTAAGGAACCTTGTGTTGCAGGCTTAAAGACAACCGTATTGCCACCAACTAATGCAGGCGCTATTTTGGAAGCTGCTAGATTCACTGGGTAATTAAATGGAGAAATTGCTAGTACTACACCCAAAGGAACTCTGGTAACCATGGATATTTTATCTTGACTAAATCCCGGAAAACGGTCACTTTGAATAGTTTCTCCTTGCATACTTTTCGCTATATCTGTAGTAAATCGTATAAAATCTGCTGTTCTTGAAACTTCGGAACGCGCTGACTTTTCATCCTTTGCTATTTCTTTCATAAGTAATGCAGAGAGTTCATCGATATGTTCCATTAACAAGTCTGCAACTTTATTAATTCTATCTGCCTTTTCAAAAAGAGGTATCTCCTTCCATTCCTTAAATGCTTTTCTGGCTTCTTCTAACTTTTCGTCCACCTGTTGTTTAGTCATTGCAGGAACTGTTCCCAATAATTCATTATCGATGGGTGATCTAATCTCTATTTGATGATCTGTATAATTTTCCTTCATTGTATCACTCCTTTCAAAAGTGTCATATATCATTCTTACGCTTTTTTTTGATTTTAATTCATGACTATTGTTATTGTATATGTTTATAGTAAGAAATCATGACCATTCTTAAGAAAAATTTTTTATTAAATACAAGATAAATTAGATTCATTACTATTTTTATAAAATAAATCTAACAATTGCTGTGTACTAATATCAATATACTTCCATAAGAAGCATATGTCAATTCAATTTCTTCTTTCTACTTTTCTTTCTGCCAAACACTTAAAGAGTAGATTTTCCTTATCTTTTATAGGCTTTAATTAAAATTCCTGTATGTAACTACCTATTTTTATCTTAAATAATAGATCTATAGGTAGTATAGACTTGAATATTAATATTAATTTCTATTACTATTATCCTTGTAAAATATCAAATTATGTAAATTCATTTGTTATCTCTTAAGAATTAATATTATCAAGAAATAAGTTTAATATATTTAATTTTAAAATTAATTATTTTAATATAGTGATTAATATTTTTAATTATGTTATTGACATATTTAATTCTGAGTTGTATATTGTAATTAAATAATACTACAGGATGGTGAAAACAATGAAATACAAAGCTCCAGGTAAATGCCCCGTATGTGGTGAAAAACTTTCCATTACAAAACTCGGTTGTCCCAAGTGCTCCACATCCATCGAAGGAGATTTCCAACCTTGTGAATTCTGCCGTCTTCCAGAAGAAGAACTCGAGTTTGTCAAAGTATTCATAAAATGCCGCGGCAATATTAAGGATGTAGAGAAAGAACTTGGTATCTCTTATCCTACGGTTCGTGGCAAACTAGATTCTGTCATAAGAGGTCTTGGATATGAAGTATCCTCAAAAGAATTGATTAAGGAAAACGAAGATAAAACAGTCGCTAAGAATGAAATACTTGACCTGTTATCAAAGGGTGAAATCTCCCCGAAAGAAGCGACGGAACGAATTAAGAATCTATAATTATTAGGAGGTCCAATCTATGAGTGAACAACAAAAAATATTAGAACTGATTGAAAAAGGACAGATTACTGCTGCCGAAGGTATGGAGCTTTTAGAAGCTCTGAATGTGACAAAGGAATCAGAAACAATTCACAAGGTTGAATCCGTAACAACCACAAAGCGCAACTATAGATTCCTTAAGGTTAAGGTCACCTCGGATAATAATTCCGTTAATGTTAACGTAAATGTTCCGCTACGTCTGCTGACCACAATTGGTGAAATTGCTGACAAGATGACTAATGTGGTTCCTGCAGATGCCAGAAGGGAGATGGAATCGAAAGGAATTGACATTTCCAGCATCGATTTTGCAAAAATAATCGAGGAGATTATAAACGGTACCTTAGATGATCCGAATATCGTTGATGTGGAGGCCTGGGATGAAAGTCATAAGGCAATGGTAAAGGTGAGAGTATATGTCGATTAAGGGCTTTCGTCTATTGTGGATTAAGCTACAGATTAAAAACACAAGGTTATTTCGTATTCCCTTTCCAATCCCCTTGTTTATCTTTCAAGAATTATTGGACTGTTTTCTGGATTTACTGACCGTTGCATGTTTTTTTGTACCGAAAGTACCTGATTCGAATTCATCCTCCCGAATCACCATCTATTCCGTAAAAACACTTGTTATTATGGTAATGAAACTGCTGACTTCTTTAACAGAGGGTGAACCCTATGATCTCGTCGATGTTACAACTGACAAAGTAAAGGTTTTAATTAAGATCAGGTAAAACATGTCCATAGGAGGTAAAAATGACGAAACTGTTCATGAAATATATATCTATCATACTAACGATATATCTACTGTCATTTGCATTGCATACAATTCAAATCGGCAGTATCCCGTCACTTCTAATCATGGGGTTGGTGCTGTTAGTGGTGAATCTTGTATTAAAGCCAATTCTACTGTTGATTACACTACCATTCAGCCTGCTGACCTTAGGATTTTTCAGCTTAATTGTAAACGCTTGGACAATTATGATTGCAGATTATTTCGTAACAAACATAAGCATGGGTGGCTTTCTTAATTCACTGCTTGCTGCCTTTTTCATCGTTATCTTTAATCATTTACTCAAGGATATGAATAAGGTATCAAATTAATTAGTTACAAATATTAAATGTGCCTGTAATATCATACTATTCTATCAAATTCCTATATTGTGGCTCCTAACATACAACAAACCCACTGCAATGACGTAGTGGGTTGTTTGCTTGCCTGAAAGAGGCTTATGATATTACTTCAGTTATGGACCGAAGTTAATTATTCTGTGTAAATAAATATGTTCCAATTCCTACCGCTATCGTAAGATTTAGAGAATCCACTTCTTCTGATTGCGGTATGATGATGCTGGTTCCTACCGACAGATAAGAATCATCTAGCCCCGTAGCTTCATTTCCAAATACTAAAGAAAAAAGCTTTGGTTTGGGGCAATCATTAATCGTTAGAGGTTTTTTCCCATTCAACATAAACGTAAAAATTTCGTGATTTGGATTTTGTTTCTGATACTCTGAAAAACTTTCAAAATACTGATGTCGTAATCGAAATAATGCCCCCATAGAGGAACGTACAACCTTAGGATTAAAAACATCTGCCCCAGGTTCGATAAACGATACATCATGGATTCCAAAGCCAACAGCTGTTCTTAGTATCGTTCCTAAGTTCCCCATATTACTTGGATTTACTAATACAATTTGAGATTTTGTAGCATCTACTGTACAGGAATACTTTTCAAATACCCCCACTACGAAAACATTCTCTTTATCACTAACCTTTGCTATTGTTTTATCCCCTTGAAGTACTGGAATATGGTTTTCTTTGCATATCGCTTCCAAATGTTCTCTATCTGTAAACGTGCTATGAATATATACTCCCTTAACAATATCAGGTCTACTCTTAATCATTTCTATGGTTGGAAAAGCTCCTAATGTATAGGAATACTCAAAGCTTTTCTTATATGGTTTAATTGGTTCCATCTTTTTCCCTTTCTGCTTGTCCTATCCTCTTCTTATTATAACTAAGAATTTATAACTTGTACACTCTTTCTCTTAAGTTTAGTTTAATGACGGAAATCACTAATTGGTTTTGGTCCACGAATAACACGCCGAACGGAGCGATAAATTCCTTCTTCGTCTGCTTCCATTCTCCACTGTACTACCATAATCTCATTATTCACAATCTCAATTCCATTAATCCCTTTTGTATGAATGCAACATCCGCTATTAAAATACGAAACTTCTCCTGGTTTCGGGAATTTTAGACGATGTGTATGACCACATACTAAAATCACCTTGTGCTTTCGGATCCAATCGTTATAGTTTTTTTCAACTTTATGTCTTTTATAGATGTTTTTCGCAGGACTAGATGGATTTTTAAAACCGACAAGATGCATAAATCTCCAAAAATAGCGCAAGAAAAACATATTGATATACCAAAGTTGATCATTCATTAAATCACCTTGGTGACCATGAACAATCAATATCTTTTGCTTCGAATGTTTTTCTCGCAATAGAAGTGATTCGATAGGTTTTAAGTTTGGAAATAACTTCTGTCTATTCCCTAGGTATTCATCATAAAAGTAATAATAACTCTTCGCAACATAGAACGGATTTCTTAAAAAGATGTTATGATTTCCATATAACATAATCATTCTATTATTATTATAAAATTTCTTCAACTCGGTAAACACATCCGTATGAGCTGCCCGTATGGTTTGAAACTTTGGATGCTCCCATAATTCATCACCATCTCCTGCCTCAATGTACGTATAGCCTTCTTTATAATAATGCTTTAATGCCGATACCATTATACTTTGATTTCTTGCAAATTCATCAGAGATAGAATCATCTCCACGATGGATATCACTAAAAATAATAATCTTTGAATTTTTATCAAAACTCATTACATTGGCATGTTGATATGCTTTCGTTAGTCTCTTATTCGTTTGCATTTTCTCACTCCTTTAACTTTTGAATACTAGTATTCCCAAAATGGAAAATAAAAAACAAATGGAAAGTATACTTGACATTTCATAATCAATATGATATTTTTAAAATGTAAAGTATACTTTCCATAAGCAGAAAGGAGTAGGTTTTGAAAAATCGTTTGGAAGAAATCAGAAAACTACACGGAATAAAACAAGAAGAGTTAGCAAATATTCTTGAAGTTTCAAGACAAACCATTGGCTCCTTAGAGAATGGCCGCTACAATCCTTCCATATTATTAGCATTTAAAATAGCTCGTTATTTTAATATGAGGATTGAAGATATTTTTATTTATGAGGATGAAGTGTGAACGAAATTTAATTGCGCAAATGAAGTTCAGAAATGGAGGCAAAAATGAAATCAAGAAGTATCGCAAAAAATGGGATTTTTATTGCATTCAGTATCATGTTGTTAATCGCAAGCGTATTTTTACTAATAAAATATCCCGATGCAAAGGGTATGCTACAAACCTTACCATTTATCTTAATTGGCATCGGCAGCGGAATCCTAGGTACTAATATTGGTATTGTGGTTCAACAACATATTTTTAAGAAAAATCCAAACGCTCATAAAAAGTTCAAAATTGAAGAAAATGATGAGCGTAATATCCAATTAAATCAATATTCAAAAGCAAAAGCTTACGATGCTACTATTTATCTATATAGTGCTCTCATGCTTTACTTTGCATTAATTGGGGCAAAACTTATCTTATTACTACCTCTTGTTGGATGTTATCTTATTAGTATCGTGATCCGTATGTACCATCTTTATCAATGTCAGAAGAAGATGTAACAACAATGAACACGTTTATTAACTTTTATTAACAAGAGCAAAAAAGAGTGGAGAAAAAACATTCAAAGTCACTTTTGAATATTTCTTCTCCACCCTACCTCTTCTTCACTCTGCCTTTTCTTCACTCTACCACTTATCCACACTTTTCGATTAACTCTAAATGATGCTCTTTAATAAATTCATGAGCTTCTTCTAAAAAATGCTCTATGCTTACCTTATGCTTATAAAGTTCTTTTATATGAGTCATTACTGGGATTCCCTCTATTTTTTGAACATAGAATTGTTCATAAGCCTTCTGAGGAATCGGTACTATCTCTTGAAGCATTGGCTCATTTAAAGTCTGATCTACAATCAATTCTTCCAAAAACCATAAAGTTTCCGGATGCATCGGCTCAACACCTTCTGGGAATCCATGCATCTGCTTCCATTTTTCATAAAATACGAAATGGTTGATCTCATGAATCGCTGATTCAGTTCTTCATGACGTAAGCTTAATTCTCTTAACACGATTGGTTCCACAATATTATATATCTCATTTCTTGTCATCGTATCCTCTATCTTACCACGCAAAGTGGGGAATAGTTCATAGACACCTTCCGAAAAAGGTCGGCTCTTATTTTTCGCCAAAAACTCCGGATCTAGAAATCTCGCTATAAAACTAACATTCAACAAAGGATCAATCATTTTAACCGTAATATGTGGTACCATTTTATTTCCCATGTTCTTACCCCTTCCCGAAATTATTACATTGTTCATGAAAGTAGCTAATCTAAGAAACTAATTCTCATATTAAGAATATAATAATCACCTACCTCGCGCAAAGCATGGTATTCATAATTAAATGTTCCGTAATAACCAAGCAATTTTGCTACTCCACGAGCAATCTCTGATACCGAACCAGCATCTTTTTGTGGGTACATAAGACTAATCCATTCTTCTCCCTGTTGATAACGCTTTACATATTCTTTGCTATAATCCTTCCAAGTTTTTAGAAGATTTCCGTTTTTTTGGTATTCCTTGATTAGTTTTTCATCTTCTAAATCTTTTACCTCTTGTGTATAAAGATCCTTCATCGTTAAGAACTTTGTAGCATTACAGCTTGGATAGTCTTTCTCATTCCACTTATGTCGTAAAGACTTCATTTGCTTATCATCTAATAGAAAATAAGTATAAAGTACCCTACCTTCCTTGTCTGGGACAGGATCATCCCAAGTACTGTCTACATGATACCAGCCATCCTCTAGCTTTACCATATTCCATGCATGAGAGACGCCGCCACCTGTTCCTACAACAAAACGGTTTTCAATGGATAAGTAATTCATGAATAGCTCAAATGTTTCTGCATATCCTTGACATACCGCCTTACCATCAAACAAAACTCCTTCTGGATGATATGATCTGTTAGAATACTCAAAATATTCTGTATGTAAAACCAAATAGTCATGTACAAAACGAATCTTTTCTACCACAGTCATATGGCTTGTAATATTCTCTGCTAAGATTAGCTGAATTTTATTTATGACCTCTTTTTCCATTTTAGTTAGCTTACGATAATCGCTTGAAGTATAAATTGTGCAGTAAGAATAATATGACTGATTACCTACCGTAGCGGTGATTACAACATTTCCCTTTGCTAGAAACTTCACTTTACCATTCTTCGTAACAGTCGCAACCTTTTCATTAGAGGATGTCCAAGCTACTTTCTTTGTCGTTCCAGAAACTGTTAATGTTGTTTCATTATTAATCACGCCAAGATAACTATTACAGCTTAATACTGGTCGCTCCACTGTTACTTTACAGGTATATGTCTTTCCTAAAACTTTAGCACTAACTGTTGTTGTTCCCTTTTTTACTCCTTTAACATAACCACTGGAGCTCACTGTTGCAATCTTTTTATCTTTAACGCTCCATGTCACCTTTTCCTTTGTCCCATTTATCGTTAGTTTTGTTTTATCTCCCACTATCACATTTATGGAGTTCTTCGATAGTTTAATCTCTTCCGTGGTTTTTGCAAACACATATTCTGATTCAAAACACCGAAATGGAAGGTTCGAAGCAATGATACAAGATAGGATTAGAAACAAAGGGAATATCAATAATTTTTTTCTGTTTTTGCATAGACTACTTTGAAAGATTCTATGCCATTTCTTAATAGTACTTTCCATTACAATCCCACCTTTCTGTAAATATTTATCGTAAGTATTATTAGATTCTGTAATGATTTAAATAATGTATTACGAACTTTCTGTAATCATCTATCGTAATGTATTACTAGCTTTATTTTATCCTAAGTATAACTTTATGTCTATCTTAATCGACTCTGTGTCGTTTAGATGCAAGAATATATGCCTATCATTCATAGTATAACTCACCTCTCAGTACAAGTACATCGCGTCTCCCAGTACAAGTATAATGCATCCCTCATTACAAGTATAACGCACCTCTTATTTCAAGGACAACGAATCTCTTATCCAAACACTTTATATTACTATTCATTTTAAGTACGATATAATTATGTACCTATGTTGAAAGAGACAGAAGTGATAACAAAAAAACTTTTATGTTTTATTTGTTATCACTTCTGTCTCTTATAATAGTTAGTAAATCATAGAAAAGAATCTTCTTTATATTTCATTATCATTGCTTCACTTATTATAAATGTATCTATGTCTATTTACTATAAATACCTACCTATGATCAAGCAAGTATGGTTTGTAAACTCTCTTATTTCTAATCATTATTTCTTTTCCCTCACTAAGAAGCAGCAAACTGGCTCTCATATAACTCTTTATAAAAGCCCTTCTTTGCTAAAAGTTCCTCATGACTACCTTGTTCTATAATATTTCCATTTTTCATTACAAGAATAACATCTGCATTTTGTATTGTTGATAATCGATGAGCAACGATAAAAGTTGTTCTTCCCTGCATCAGTTTCTGGAAAGCACTTTGTATCTTAACCTCTGTTCTCGTATCAATTGAGGACGTAGCTTCATCAAGGATTAGGATAGGTGGCACACTAAGCATTACTCTAGAAATACAAAGAAGCTGTTTTTGCCCCTGAGATAGCATACCGCCGTCTTCTCCTATGACAGTATCGTAACCCTTTGGCAACCTTTTAATAAAGGAATGCGCATGAGCCTCCTTCGCGGCACTGATTACTTCTTCCCTGGTTGCATCTTCTTTTCCCATCTTTATATTTTCGAGAATTGTTCCAGCCTTTAACCAAGTATCCTGTAAAACCATACCATAGCTTTCGCGAAGACTGTTCCTCGTTATATTCCTAATTTCCTCACCCTCAACCAAGATAGCTCCATGATCTACTTCATAAAAACGCATTAATAAATTTATGATTGTTGTCTTTCCACACCCCGTTGGTCCAACAATAGCTATCTTTTGCCCCGGATGAATTTTTAGGTTTAGGTTTTCAATCAACTTTTTCGATTTATCGTAAGAGAAATTGACCTCATTGCATACCACGTTGCCTTTTACATCTGTTAATATCACCGCATTTTTACTATCTGGGATTTCAACGGGTTCTTCTAATAATTCAAAGATACGTGCGGCACAAGCGATTGCATTCTGCAGTTCCGTAATAACTCCTGAGATTTCATTAAATGGTTTCGTATATTGATTGGAGTAACTTAAGAAGCTGGATAATGCACCTACCGTCATAGTTCCTCTGATTACCGCAAACGCTCCCGTTAGTCCTACCCCTGCATAAACCACTGCATTTATAAATCTTGTAGCTGGATTTGTTATCGAGGAATAAAAGATTGCACGCAAAGAGTACTTCTCTAACCGTTCATTTACTTCATCAAATCGCTTAATGACCTCTTCTTCTTGATTATATGCCTTTACTACTTTCTCATTACCTAACATCTCATCAATCAGGGTAGTTTGCTCTCCTCGTGTCCTTGATTGTGCCTGAAACATAGCGTAGGTTCTCTTTGCTATAAAATTTGCCACAAAGAGTGAGATTGGAGTTAGTAAGACAACAAATAGCGTAATACCAATATTTAAACGAAGCATAAAGAATAATGTTCCGATGATTGTCATAATTCCTGTAAAAACTTGAGTAAACCCCATAAGAAGTCCATCTGCAAATTGTTCGACATCCGCAATCATTCGGCTGACAATCTCACCGGATGGATGAGAATCTAAATATTTTAGCGGTAAGACTTCAATTTTCTCAAAAGCTTCCTCACGAATATCTCTAACAACCTCATATGTCACCTTATTATTTAAAATACTCATGAACCACTGGGCAACAGCGGTGACTCCAACAATAATTGCAACTCGTAACAAAATATCACGTATTACAGGAAAATTCACACTGCCATAAACAATTTCATCAATTGCTTTTCCTATTTCAATCGGTACATAAAGTGTTAAAGCAACTGTGATAAGCGCCAGTATTAATGAAATAAGAAGAAAAATCCAATAGCGCTTTACATATCTTAAAACCTTTCTAATCGCTTGTTTTTGTGTAGTTTTCTTCTTTTCCATGGGATCGGTAGCTTTTCTGGTTTTATTCGTTTCCATCAAATCTGAAGTTTTTCTGGTTCTCTTCTTTTCCATAGAATCAGTAGCCTTTCTGTTTTTCTTCACATTCATAAAGCCTTCACCTCCTTCGGAAATTGAGAATAATAGATTTCTTGATAAACTTCACAGTTATCTATTAGTTCGCTATGCGTTCCCTTCCCTACAAGCCTTCCGTCTTCAAGTACTAATATAAGGTCTGCATACAAGATAGATGACGCACGTTGAGAAACAATAAAGACAGTAGGTTGATAAGAAAGGCTCTTAATTGCGGAACGTAATCTAGCATCCGTTGCATAATCGAGTGCTGATGCACTATCATCAAGGATAAGAATTTCAGGTTTTTTCACCAACGCTCTCGCAATGGATAAACGTTGCTTCTGACCACCGGATAAATTCCTACCGCCTTGCTCTATGGATGCTTCAAGACCGCCCTTTGCGTTTACGACATCCGTAGCCTGGGCGATTTCTATTGCTTCCTCCATCTCCTCGATACCAGCTTCATTTTTCCCAAAATATAAGTTTGACTCAATTGTTCCTTGAAACATGACTGCTTTTTGCATTACGATTCCAATGTTGTCTCGAAGTTCTTTTATCGGATAATCTTTAATATTCTTACCACCAAGAAGTACTTCTCCCTTTGTCACATCATAAAATCTTGGAAGCAGGTTCACCAGCGAAGATTTTCCGGATCCAGTGCCTCCAATTATTCCAATGGTCTGCCCTTTTTTCACTGTAAAATCGATATCCGATAAAGACTCTTCTCCTGCTCCCTGATATTCTAAGCTGACGTTTCGAAACTCAATGCTGCCCTCTTTCTCTAGATTCAAAATTCCGTTATTCACATTTTCCATGCTATTTGTTATGTCAAACACATCCGCAACACGATTAGCACAAGCTACTGATTTATTGACTGTAATTATCAAATTCGCTAATTTTATCAGTTCAATTAGAATCTGAGACATATAACTGTATAGCGCAATCACCTGCCCCCTTGTCAATGCACCATAATCTACTTGTACTGCCCCTACCCAAATCAAGTACGCTGTCGCAATATTAATGATTACATAGGTTACAGGATTCATTAGTGCAGAGAGAAAACCTGCCCGCTTTTGCTTTCTTGTCAGTTCGCCATTTCTTTGATAAAATTCCCTGCGTTCCTTCTCTTCTCTTCGAAAGGCACGAATTACTCTAGTGCCTAAAAGATTTTCCCTTGTAATCTGTAATACAGAATCCAAGTTTTTTTGAACCCTCTTCAACATCGGGATGCTGATAGCCATGATACCAAAAACTACGATGGACAATAAGATAATCGCAATTAAAAATATCCAGGCCGATTTTGTATCTATCGTAAATGCCATGATCATTGCACCAAATACAACAAACGGAGAACGCAAAAAGAGTCGCAGCACCATATTTACCCCGGTCTGTGTCTGATTCACATCACTTGTCATTCTGGTTATCATGGTCGAGGTACCAAGAGTATCTATTTCATTAAAAGACAAATTCATCAAATGTGCAAACAAAGCATGTCGTAACTTTGTAGCAAATCCGACTGCTGCCTTTGCCGAATAAAACTGTGCAATTACAGAACATACAAGTCCAATGATACCCAATCCAACAAGAATAAGACACATATTGACTATGTATGATTTGTCTCCATGTTCAATTCCCGTATCAATAATTGCTGCCATCACCAATGGCACGATTAACTCAAAAGAAGCTTCCAGCATCTTAAAAAGAGGTGCTAAAACGCATTCTTTTTTGTAATCCCTTAAGTAAATGTACAATCGCTTCACGATTTTCCTCCCTTAAAAAAAGCTTGTAAAATATCTTGTAATATCTTACCATAGATAAAGATATTCGTATAATATTTATATCCTATAGTTTATATATGTTTTTTGTATAGTTGATTTACAACCTCTAAATTAACCCATATAATAAGCTTTGTGTCATACCTAGCTTTTAACTTATGTATTCATCACAGATTGTATTATAGACTTTCAGCTTATGTATTCTTCAAAGATTATATATTACTATGTTCTCTAGCATAAGCATTCTTCAAAGATTTTTAAGCTAATATATATCGCATTTTTTAAACTAATATATTTTCACAGAATATAATTACCAATATATTATACAAAATAAGTAGAAAGGAGACTCTTATGGATTTAAAGCAACTTCAATACTTTGTAACCGTTGTTGAAGAAGGAAATATCTCAAAAGCTGCAGCAAAATTACATCTCACTCAACCACCGTTAAGCACTCAACTGAAATGCCTGGAAAATGAATTATCCGTTACCTTATTTGAAAGGGGTTCCAGAAAGATTGAACTTACTCAGGAAGGTAAAATTCTTTATGCAAGAGCTCAATCTATATTAGAATTAACGGAATTATCAAAAAAAGAGCTACTCGACTATTCATGTGGTTCTCTCGGAACACTTCATATTGGCATAGTTTCCTCTGTCGTTGATAGCTTTTTATACAATCTCATGCCAGATTTTCATAAGCAATATAAAGAGATTCGTTACGATCTCTTTGAGGGAAATACTTATGAGCAGATTCAAAAATTACGCAATAATCTAATTGAACTTGCAATCGTTAGAACACCTTATCAAGCAGAAGACCTTTCTACTCTTGTACTTAAAAAAGAGTCCATGATGGCTTTTGGTCATAAACGCTACTTTCAACAAATGGACATAAAATCTCTTTTACAACAACCTCTAATTTTATATCGCCGCTGGGAGAAAATTATTTACGACTTATGCCATTCCTATAGTATAACACCAAATATCTTTTGTATGAATGACGATGCGAGAACAACGGTAAGTCTTGCAAATGAAGGTTATGGAATCGGTATTATTCCGGAATCAGCCGGACTGATTATTGCCCGTAGTATGACAAAGGAAGAACAATTATCAAAAGAAAAGTTATTAACTTGTTTAGAATTAAAAGAAGCTCGTTTAGATTCTGATATCTGCTTATTGTATAAGCCCAATGGTTATATTTCAAAAGCTGGGAATTTATTCATCCAATATTTGAAAGAGAAATCGTCCACCCTATAGGTGAAATATTCCCAACTTTCATAAAGAATAATAAAAATACATCTCATTGTGTAATGATACCTTATCAGTCTTTGCTATTTTTCTGATAACGGATTATTTTAGAGCAGACTGAACTTCGTTATCGCTCTAAAATAGTTACACATCCTTTGAGATGTATTTTTTATATTGTTTATTATTAATAAGCTTTTTAAACTTTTTTGTTACTGATTCAATTGGTAACCTAACTTATTTTCTAGTACTCCATCCATCGCACGGGTAAAGTCACTCACTGCCTTTTCTCTCCATTTTGTTTCGGTTGGGTAAAACATCTCGAGATAACGTTCCTTCATAATGTCATTCATTACGGAATTCGTAGATGGATACCAATGATTTCGATTTTCATCCACTGTATATTTTAAAGATTTTACGGTATCTAAAAAACCATCTCCTAAGGTTCCAAACTCAAAACAGGTCGAAAATAAATTTTTCGTAGAGCCCATATGTTCTGCCAATCGGTAATAATAATCTGTTGTATCACCTGTTGTAGGATAAAAAGACTTAGAATCAGATGCGATTATTGTATCGTATTGGAATGCTTCTTTTGTCTCTGCTTCTGTCATTTTTTCATACATTGAATTAAATATTACCATATTATATCTTGGACCATATCCAGTATGAAGATCTATATGCACGATATTTTCATATTCTCCAGTTAGAGTGTATTGAAAAACCGATTTTAAAAATGCTGTGGATACTTCATCTCCATCACCACCGTAATAAACCCCTTGTGGGTACTCATATTGACCTCCAAGTAAAGCATTAGAAATGGTATCAGCACCGTTTGCTACGATTTGTTTTAACATGCCTCCAAGAAAACCACCTTCATGTAAAAAGGCATTCCCAAGTTTCTTTTTCGGTTCTAAGAAATTTTTAACTAACGGATAATCTTTATTCACACTTTTATCAAAGTCATCCCAAGAATAGATAAAGTTTCGGTTTAAGTCTACATTATTTTCGTTGTAACGGCGTTTATATTTCATACCGTATGGGTTTACATTAGCAACGACTAAAACTCCGGTATTCGTCAAATTTAAATTAGGATAAATCTCATCAAAAAATACATCAAGCATTGTTGCTCCTACATATCCTTCAATTCCATGTACTCCAGTTGTTAGAACAATAAGATTCTTTTTTTCTTCCTTGCTGTCACAAAGGATGGTATCGATATAAAGTCCATCCTCCTCATCAATCGGATAATTATATGCTTCTGATAAATACCCTGCAGCTGCTAATTCCTCAGCTTTTTTCGCGATGTTTTCACGTACCTCACTATACTCATTGAGAAAGGAATCACGATAAGCATAGTCCTTCCCAGGTTCCTCCTGGCGTATAAAATGTAACATAACATAAGGTGCAATAAAGTACAACATTAGCATTACACCCGCTGCTATGCCTAAGATATAGACTATTTTTTTCTTTTTTGCTTTTCCTTCTTTTTTCATATGAACTCCAATCTGCGTGTTTTCACAACGTACTAATTGTCTTTTAACCAATCGCACCTATATTTTTCGTTGTAAAATTACAAGCTTTTATTTGGTATAAATTTTCTTCTTAGTACCTTGTTTTTTATTTTCCCTTACATATGATAGAAAGTTATCCATAATAAGTCAATAGTATTTATAGATAATCTATAACAATACTAGAATAATTTAATTAATATACATGCACGAAAAAATTAATTTACAAGCATACAAGAATAATCTAACTTACAAAGCATACTAAATAATTTAGCTTACAAGCATTCTAGAATAATTCAGCTCACAAGCATACTAGAATAATTTAACTTACAAGCATACTAGAATAATTTAACTTACAAGCATACTAGAATAATTTAGCATTCACAATGCATACAAAGGATAAGTACATTACGCATACTTTTTCTTTCGTAAATTAAATGCTATGCTCCCCTTGATAAATCTCATGAAGAGCATAGCAAAAATATCAATACTATTTATAACCGCTATTATTTTGGGTCTAATATTTTTTCTAACTTTACTTATAACTAACTAACCCATTATCTATACTGGATAAGCCTTATTCTCCGTATCTGCTACAGTAACATCTACCTTTGTCTGCTGAGTTTGACGATACTTAAAGAATTCCGTAGCCACCTGTGGGAACAATGCATAGGATAAAACATCCTCATCCTGCTGCTTCCACTCAATCATTTCCTGCTCGATTTTATCTAATTCCGGCTCAAGTAGGTCTGCAGGACGGCAGGTAATTGGTTTCTTATCCCCAATCGCTTTTTTCTGAACCTCAGGATCAAATGGTTTTACCGTCTGGCCATACTCACCGCTTAAAATGGCCTTACTTTCTTTTGTAATCATCTTATATCTCTCACCGGCAAGTACATTAAGAACTGCCTGAGTACCAACAATCTGAGAACTAGGAGTTACTAGAGGTGGTTCACCAAAATCTCTACGAACGCGTGGAATTTCTTGTAACACATCATAATACTTATCCTCTGCATTTTGTTCTTTTAATTGAGATACTAAATTACTAAGCATACCACCTGGTACCTGATATAATAATGTCTTAATATCAACACCCATAACCTTAGGATTTAATAAACCACTCTTTAACGCTTCCTCCTGCATTGGGCGGAAGTAATCTGCAATTTCAGCTAATAAATCTTGATCAAATCCTGTATCATATGGAGTTCCCTTAAAGGTCTCTACCATTACCTCCGTTGCTGGCTGACTCGTACCCATAGCAAATGGAGACATTGCAGTATCAATAATATCACAACCTGCCTCTACTGCCTTTAAATAGGTCATTCCAGCAACACCGGAAGTATAGTGAGTATGTAAATCGATTGGAATCTTGACTTCTCCCTTAATTGCAGTAACAAGATTGGTAGCTTCATATGGTACTAGAAGTCCTGCCATATCTTTAATACAGATAGAATCTGCACCCATTTCCTCTATTTGTTTTGCCATATTTACATAGTATTCTGTAGTATAGGCATCACCAAGGGTATAGGAAATTGCAATTTGAGCATGACACTTTTCTTTATTTGCAGCATTTACAGCACATTGTAGATTTCTAAGGTCATTTAACGCATCAAAAATACGAATGATATCAATACCGTTTGCAACGGACTTTTGTACAAAATACTCTACAACATCATCCGCATAATGGCGATATCCAAGAATGTTCTGGCCACGAAATAGCATCTGTAACTTTGTATTCTTAAAACCCGCTCTTAACTTTCTAAGTCTTTCCCAAGGGTCTTCTTTTAAGAAACGTAAAGATGCATCAAATGTAGCTCCACCCCAGCACTCCACTGCATGATACCCTACTTTGTCCATCAATTCTAATATAGGGAGCATCTGCTCGGTTGTCATTCTGGTCGCGATTAATGACTGATGTGCATCACGTAATATCGTTTCGGTAATCTTTACCGGTTTTTTTACTTGCTCTGTCATTACTCTACCTCCAATTATTTAATATCACATATATTAACTCATTTAAGCACTGAATTTCTCTCTGCCTGTATTACAGTGCTAAAAGTATGTAATAAGAACCTTGAAACAATTTATGAATCCTACATCCTAAACGCGAAAGATAGCCATAAAGATACCTGCTGCTACTGCAGTACCGATTACACCGGCTACATTTGGTCCCATCGCATGCATCAATAAGAAATTCGTTGGGTCCGTCTCTGAACCAACCTTTTGTGAAACACGCGCTGCCATAGGTACCGCGGATACACCGGCGGAACCAATTAATGGATTTACTTTTCCATGAGTAAGCTTACACATTAGCTTACCTAAGAGTACTCCTCCTGCTGTGCCCAATGCAAATGCTACTAAGCCAAGTGCTACGATTTTTAAGGTATCTACCTGTAAGAACGCCTCAGCACTTGTGGTAGCACCTACAGAGATTCCAAGTAAAATTACAACAATATACATTAAAGCATTCGCCGCAGTTTCTTGTAATTGTTTAACAACACCACATTCTCTAAATAAGTTACCTAGCATTAACATACCAACAAGCGGTGCTACATCAGGAAGTAATAATGATACAACAATAGTAATAGCAATTGGGAATAAAATTTTCTCAAGCTTTGAAACTGGTCGTAATTGCTCCATCTTAATCGAACGTTCTTTTTCCGTTGTTAATAATCTCATAATCGGTGGTTGAATGATTGGTACCAAAGACATATAAGAATATGCCGCAACTGCTATGGCTCCCATATACTTTGTTTGCCCAAGTTTACCTGCAAGAAAGATTGAGGTAGGTCCATCGGCACCGCCAATAATTGAAATCGCTGCGGCTGCCTTATCAACAAATCCCATAGCGATTGCTAAGATATATGCACCAAAGATACCTAACTGTGCTGCCGCTCCAAGTAAAAAGCTCTGTGGATAAGCAATCAGCGGCCCAAAGTCTGTCATTGCACCAACTCCAAGAAAAATGAGTGAAGGAAATATACTCCATTTGTCTAATAAAAAGAAATAGTATAATAAACCACCTGCCGATTCAATTCCAGTGACGGGATCCGTAGATGGCTCCGCCATGATACCTGGAAACATATTTACTAATAACATGCCAAATGCAATCGGTATTAACAAAAGTGGCTCGTATCCTTTTTTTATTGCTAAATATAGAAATAAGCAGGCAACCAGAATCATTAAATAATTTCCCAATTCAAGATTCCTAAAAGCGGTTTGATTTGCTAGATTCCGAAGCGTGTCCAATACGTAATCCATTCCGTTATCCTCCTGTTTTTAAACTAATTTAAGGTTGCTAGAACATCTCCAACTTCCACATTAGCTCCCACAGAAGTATCTATACTAACAATCGTTCCATCATTTGGAGCAACGATTTCATTTTCCATCTTCATCGCTTCCAGAATTAAGATTACCTGACCTCTCTTTACTACATCACCAACATTTGCTTTTACATCTAAAATCTTACCTGGCATAGGAGCATTTACTCTAATACCACCAGAAGTCCCAGAAGGTTTGGAAGGTATCGCAGGCTTAGGTGCGACTACTGGTACTGGTGTAACTGCTGGAGCAGCGACTACTGGTGCAACTTGAGTTGATCCTGCCTGGGCAGCCACTACACCGGCAGTATTCTCTTCTACACTTACTTCATAAACGTTTCCATTTACAGTGATTGTATAGTTCTTCATTATGTAATCCTCCTTAACGTTAGGCATTTTGCCATCTTGATTTATTCAATTTTCTTATCGACCTTACATAGAGTCCATTTTCAGGAACCGGATTTCCATTAGATGCTTCATAAGCATGAATAGCAGCAGTAATAACTGCAACTAAATCAAGGTCTTCGGCAACATCAATTTCTTCTACATCTACAGGCTGACTTGATACAGTCTCGCTCTTTATTTCAATAGATTTCTTTTTTTGTTTAAGATATATTTCTAGCTTGTTGATGTACTTAAATAACCCAATAATACCACTGATTAACCAAAGTACAAGGAATACAATAGACATACCCATTACCGTATTTAATAAAGCTGTTTCCATAGTTAGTCACCTCACCCTAAACCGTTCCATGCTTTTTGCTTGGTCGGCTCTCTCTCTTTGTGAATAACATTTCAAATGCATAGATTACATGTTGTCTTACACTCTCTGGTGATATAATAGCATCCACATAACCACGTTTTGCCGCTGACTCTGCACTTTGCTGTAATACTTTATACTCTGTAGCCTTTAACGCTTGTTCTTCTTTGTTATCAGCATACATAATCTGCGCTGCAAGTTCAGCATCCATAGTACCAATCATGGAACCATCCAAAGCGAATACCATATCAGCACCAATATGTTTCGAATTCATTGTTATGTATGCACTACCGTATGCCTTTTCTAAAATGACATTTACTTTTGGCACTGTTGCATTCGCGAAGGCATAGGTTAATTTCGCTGTCGCTATAGCAATGGATCCTGCATCCTTCATTGTTGCACTGTATCCAGCAACATTCGTTAGAGTAAGTACCGGAATTTGAAAAGCATTGCAGAACTTTACAAACTTCTCTGCTTTATAACAACCTGCTGTAGATAAAGAATCATCATATTTTTCGATTACTTTACCATCTTCATCGAGTAACGCAGTACGATTTGCTACAGCACCAACAGTTAAACCATTTAATTTGATAAAACCTGTCACCATGTCCTTTGCATATGCCTTCTTCAATTCGATGAAAATACCATGGTCAGATAAATCTTTAAGTGCAAGAGTTGTATCACTAAGTTCAGAGGTAAAGGAGGATAAAGCACGATTTAAGTCATCGGTGCATTCCTCATAAGAAGCATCGTCTTCATTGTTTGCAGGTAACATTGCAACTAAGTTACGAATGCTGTTTAGTACAGATTCTTCATCTGCTTCGACAAAATCAACAACACCTGCTTCAGCCATAAAAGAAGCTGTTGCGGTATCACATTTAGTAGAATTGTTTCCTAGAATTGCATTTGGAGCATTTACGAATAATTTTGCGTTCTTCTCTTCCATGAAGACAAAGTCGCATAGAGATGCGGATATGGCACTGCCTCCTCCGCAATTACCAAAAATTGCTGTGATCTGTGGGATTACCCCGGATGCTAAGGATTGTTTTAGATAAAGATCTCCAAATCCAGCTAATGCGTCCGTTGCTTCCTGTAATCTCAAGCCGGCACAATCAATCAAACCGATAACAGGTGCACCAACCTTCATTGCAAGATCATATAAATTTGATATTTTCTTTGCGTGCATTTCACCTATGGAACCATTCATTACAGCTACATCCTGGCTATAAACATAGACAGGATTACCGTCAATAATTCCATAACCTGTGATAACACCATCAGAAGGTACTTCTTTTTGTTGCAGGTTGAAATCAGTACTTCTTCTAGTAACCAAAGCACCAACCTCAACAAAACTGTTCTCGTCAAGCAAAGTGACAATCCTGTCCCTTGCTGACAGTTGTGATGTACTAGTCATATTCAGGCCTCCATTTATTTAATAGTTAAACCAATATTTTTCCAATTACTATTATAGTCCTAACTTGTCAAACTTTCAACCTATATTCACTTTTTTTGGTTATTGTGTCGATACATTGTACATTATATAAGTATATCTTTTTATTTTTTTGTTATATTTACCCTGTATTCGTCGATAGTTTTTAAATTAGTTATTTTCCCATAGTCAATATCACTAACAAAAGAAACAATAAAAAACAGAGATAGTTAGGAGTCTATATTAATAATACTCCTAACTATCTCTGTACTTATCGTCAGTCTATAATCATCTTTCTATATCGATTATTCCTGTAATCACTTTCCTAAACACACACAAGCAAATCACATTAGAAATCCTCTTCTGTTCGTAACACTTTCTGTATGGTATGGTTATGAAATCCTTTCCGATAAAGAGAAGCAACCAGCTTTTGCTTTTCTTCTTTCGTAAACTCATCCATTGGTTTTCCTTTTCTTCGAACTATCCTTAGAATAGCCTCTTCTTCTAAGTCTTTATCCTCCGTTGATTCAGAAAAAGACCCCATGATTTCCTCATACGCTCTGTCAATATCAGATTGGTTAATTCCTTTTTGATATAGGGCATAGCTAAGCTGCCGCTTACTTTTGGTTTGATATCTTCCTCTAATATAATTTAAAGTGTAACGATAGTCATCAAGGTAATGAAAGTTCTTTACATAGGTGATTGCTTGGGTTACCACATGCTCCGGAAATTCTTTATCTCGAAGCTTTGTGACTAATTCAAGCTCAGTTCGATCCATTCTTTCTAGTAAAGTTAACGCTTGCTTTTTGGCATATCGTAAAACTAGTTCGGACTCTATCTTCAGTAGTAAGGTATCCGGTATTTTTAAACCAACTTCCAAAGGAAGTTCTTTGTAATCCTTACGATAAAGCCAAAATGCAGCCTCATCATTAAGAAAGATTCGTACTCTTACCTTATCTATTGGCTTAATCTCGGTCACTATGAATTCCATCGATTACTCTTCTACCTTTTTCTTTATATCATCTACCTTTTTCTTTATATCGTTAGGAAGATTATGACGCTCTCTCACTTGTACTTCTACTTCTTCAAGGATATTTGGATTCTCTTTTAAGAATACTTTTGCATTCTCACGACCTTGGCCAATCTTTGACTCATTATAAGCATACCAAGCTCCACTTTTTACAATGATACCTTCATTTGCTGCTAAATCTAGGATATCTCCTTCTCTTGAGATTCCCTGGCCAAACATAATATCGAACTCTGCTTCCTTAAATGGTGGTGCAATCTTATTCTTCACAACCTTAATTCTAGTTCTGTTACCAACAATATCTCCGCCAAGTTTTAAAGCCTCAATTCTTCGAACATCCAAACGTATGGAAGAATAGAATTTTAAAGCACGACCACCAGTTGTTGTCTCGGGATTACCAAACATAACACCAACCTTTTCACGAAGCTGGTTAATAAAAATTACAATACAGTTTGACTTGCTAATTACTGCTGTCAACTTACGAAGTGCTTGTGACATTAATCTAGCTTGAAGACCAACATGAGAATCTCCCATATCACCATCAATCTCTGCCTTCGGAACTAATGCAGCAACAGAGTCAACGATAACGATATCAACTGCACCAGAACGAACCATGGTCTCTGTAATCTCAAGAGCTTGCTCTCCGTTGTCTGGCTGTGAAATATATAGGTTATCAATATCTACTCCAATATTCTTTGCATAGACAGGATCGAGCGCATGCTCTGCATCAATAAAGCCTGCGATACCGCCTCTTTTTTGAACTTCAGCAACCATATGTAGTGCTACCGTTGTCTTACCACTACTTTCCGGTCCATATACTTCTACAACTCTACCCTTTGGAATACCGCCAAGACCTAATGCAATATCAAGGCTAATAGACCCTGTAGGCACCGTCTCTACGTTCATACGAGTCCCGGTTTCCCCTAGTTTCATTACGGAGCCCTTACCATATTGCTTTTCTATCTGCGCAAGAGCAGATTCTAATGCTTTTATCTTATCCTCATTCGCCATTTTACTTCTCCTTTTTCCTATACCAAACATGTGTTCTTATTCTGTAATCATCTTATCTTATTCTAAGTTTTTTGTCAATACCTTATCCCAAACAAATCTCCCAGTAATAACAATTCAGCTGAAGTGTTACGAAACCGTATCATAAATACCTTACTCCTATTCTAATATTTACGAATCTAGCCACTGGTTCTATCAATAGTATACGAAAGCTTGGCAGACTTGTAAATAAGAGAATGAGAAACAAGAGTGAGAAAAAACTTAAGATTTCGCATACAATTGCACAATAACGAACTTCACAATGGGGAAACATATCTATCCTATCGTTTCAATGATTTCTATCAATCAATTTAATTTTAAACAAGAATAGAGGCTTCGTGTACTTTTCCTTGTCATAAATCAATAAAAAATCATACGTTCCATACTTTTCCTTGTCTTGAATAAACGATCTATGTTATACTTTTTTCAAGATAACATCATGAATGAAACAATTGCTTTTTGTATATAATAGCAACGTAGTCTAGTCTATTGGATAAGTATTATAATAACCATGATGTTTTCTAGCTATTAAAAAGAAAGAAATTGAGGTAAGATTATGAACGATGACGATATTATCTGCACATGTTATGAAGTGTCTGTAAAAGACATCAAAGATGCTTATGCAAATGGAGCAAAAACAGTAGAAGCAATCGGAGAAGCTACTCAAGCTGGTACACTTTGTGGTGCTTGCATTGGTGAAATTGAAAGTCTTCTTGAATCTTTAAACAAATAGCTCTGCACATAGGAAACTCTTGACGCAAAGCCACGGGGCTTTTCATAGAAGTGATTGAGTAATCTCTCTTTCTCTTCCATGAAAAGCCCCTTATTATTACATATAGGTACCTTTTGGTTGTATTAGTTTTGGATTATATCCTTTTTTCTCTAGAGCTTTAACAATAGCTTTCTTATGTTCATGTCCAAACGCTTCTAAAGTAATCACTAGTTCCACAGCCGTATTACGATTAATGCTTACAAACTGGTTATGCTCTAATCGAACTACATTTCCCTGTTCCTTCGCGATCACTGAAGCAATATTTACTAATTCGCCAGGTTTATCCGGTAATAGTACCGATACGGTAAATATTCTTCCTCGTTCAATTAATCCATGCTGTACGATGGAGGACATAGTAATCACATCCATATTCCCACCACTAAGGATAGAAACTACCTTCTTCCCTGTTACATCTAATTTCTTTAAAGCAGCTACGGTTAGTAAACCAGAATTTTCAACAATCATCTTATGATTCTCAACCATATCAAGAAAACTTACAATTAGCTCCTTATCTTCAACTGTAATAATGTCATCCACATTACTTTGTATGTATGGAAAGATTACATCACCAGGCGTTTTTACAGCTGTACCATCAGCAATTGTATCCACTACAGGCAAGGTTACAACATGAGAAGCCTTTAAAGATTCCTGCATACAATTTGCACCACTTGGTTCTACACCTATTACTTTAATATTTGGATTTAATAGTTTTACTAGAGTAGATACCCCAGCAAGCAAGCCACCACCGCCTACTGGACACAAGATAATATCAACGGTTGGGAGCTCTTTGATAATTTCCATTGCGATACTCCCTTGTCCGGTTGCAACTACTTCATCATTGAATGGATGAATAAATGTATATCCATGTTCCTTAGCCAAATCAAGTGCATACTGACACGCTTCATCATATACATTGCCATATAGAATCACTTCTGCACCGTAACTTTTGGTACGATTCACTTTGATTAATGGAGTCGTAGTCGGCATTACAATGACTGCTTTGGCACCATAGATTTTTGCTGCATAAGCAACACCTTGCGCATGATTTCCAGCGGATGCAGTAATTAAACCTTTTTTTCTTTCCTCATCGGATAATGTACTAATCTTGTAATATGCACCTCTTACCTTATAAGCACCGGTATTTTGCATGTTTTCAGGCTTTAAATACACCTTGTTCCCTGTCATTTCTGAAAAATAATCACTGTACACAAGTTTTGTACGGTTGGTTACTTTCATGACCGCTTCACTGGCTTCTTCGAATTTATCCAATGTCATCATCGTTATGTCCTCCTTCTCGGTTAAAAATAACCTATTCTATTGGCTTTGTTTTGGTACAAGCGCCGCCAAGCGCATGATGAAACGGCAACCTGTTACCAAGTTGTCAAAACGACAACCCTTTCGGATTTGTCAAAACGACAACCCTTTCGGGTTGTCGTTTACTTCTATACTCTTAAAATTATTTAGTATCTACAGCAAATAATGCTTTTACGAAGTCATCTGGGTCAAACTTCTGTAAATCATCTATCTGCTCACCAACACCGATATATTTTACCGGTATCTTTAATTCAGATTGAATTGCAATTGCAATACCACCTTTTGCAGTACCATCTAACTTGGTAAGAACGATACCAGTAATGTCAGCAACTTCATTGAATTGCTTCGCCTGAGCCAATGCATTCTGACCTGTTGTTCCATCTAAAACGACAAGAGTCTCACGATATGCACCCGGATATTCTCGCTCAATGACACGATCAATCTTACGAAGTTCTTCCATTAAGTTCTTCTTATTGTGTAAACGTCCTGCTGTATCACAAATTAATATATCTACATTACGAGACTTTGCAGCTGTTACAGCATCATAGATTACTGCAGCTGGGTCGGAACCTTCTTTTTGCGCTATGATATCAACATGAGCCCTGTTCGCCCATTCGGTTAATTGCTCTATTGCTGCTGCACGGAATGTATCTGCTGCTGCAACCATAACCTTTTTCCCGGAATCTTTTAATTGGCCTGCTAACTTTCCTACACTGGTTGTTTTACCAACACCATTGACACCAATTAGCAGAACAACAGATTTATGATTTTCAAATTCGTAAGCATTCTCTTGTAAGCTCATCTGTTCTCTCATACTTGCCATTAAGAGATCACGACATTCGCTCGGTTCTTTTATTTTATTTTCTTTTACCTTATTTTTAAGATTTTCAATAATAGCAGTTGTCGCATTTATCCCTAGATCAGCCATAATTAATGTTTCTTCCAGCTCTTCATAGAAGTCATCATCAATATTTGATGAACCAGTAAAAATTGATTCAATACTAGAAATCACATTATCTCTGGTCTTCGCCAAACCAGAAGCCAAACGGCTGAAAAAACCTTTCTTTTCTCCCAAAGCATTCACCTCTAATCAACATTTCTTGCTGTAAATTTATCTACATTAAAGTATTAAACAACAATTACGTTTATGATATTTCTTTTTTATTATTCTGTCAACAACAAAGTGTCATACTAACTATCTAAATTATCTTCAATAAGACTCACACTTACTAATGTCGAAACACCTTTTTCCTGCATGGTGATACCATATAATACATCAGCTGCTGCCATGGTTCCTCTACGGTGTGTAATAATGATAAACTGCGTATCTTTCGTAAGTTTATGAAGATAGTTCGCATATCGTTTTACATTAGAATCATCAAGTGCTGCCTCAATCTCATCGAGTAGACAAAATGGGGATGGTTTTAGGTTTTGAATTGCAAATAAAAGAGAGATCGCGGTAAGTGCCTTTTCTCCACCAGATAGCTGCATCATATTCTGTAACTTCTTTCCTGGAGGTTGCGCGATGATTCGGATTCCAGCTTCTAAGATATCCTCATCCTCCGTAAGCTCCAGTGTACCTTTACCACCACCGAAAAGTTCCCTAAATACAATATCGAATTGTTCTTTAATATCGGCAAACTTTTCTTCAAACTGCCTTCTCATTTCTTCATCAAGCTCATTGATAATTCCCATAAGAGTTTCTTCTGCAGATATTAAATCAGCTTTTTGAGTCGTTAAAAATTCATAACGCTCGGAAAGATTCTTATAATCTTCAATAGCATTGACGTTAACATCACCTAAGGTCTTAATACTATTTTTAAGCTCTGTAATTCCTTTTTTATTGGTAACAGGATTGCTTAATTCTTCTTCCTGATACTCTGTGGCTGTGCTAACTGTCAATTCATATTCTTCCCACATATAGCTTATTTGTGCATCCAAAATCTCGGTTAATTTTTCCTTTTGATTTTGAAGTCGAAATGTTTCTTTATCAAGAAGCGAGATACGGTTCTGAAGTTCTTCTCTGATCTTTACAAATTGTTTATGATTTTGGCTCATGATATCCTTTTGTTCACTTGCCTTTGTAATCTTTTCTTCCAGTATATGAAGTCGTTCCAAATCCTCTTGTTTTTTATTTAAACTAATCGTAATTTGTTCTTCACGCTGATTTTTTTGTTCCGTAGAGCTTTCTGCTTCTCTTCGTAACTCTTGTTCCTCTAATTCAAGTGTCTCTATATCACGACGTACACGGCGCATATTTTCCAACACATATTGTATGCTTTGTTCAAGATTTGAGGATTCAACTAAAATAGAAGAAGCTTCATCCATGGAGCCTTGCTTTGTCGCTCTCTCTTTCGCAAGGTTTTGATTGCACTCTTCGATTCGTTGCTCTTTTTCCTTGCTAATTCTTTCGTTATCAATCAAGGAATTCTTAAGGTTTTCCATGTTAACTTTAAGTTCTTGATTTTGCTCTTCCATTAATTTTAATTCGTTCATAAACTCCAGGTAAGTATGGCGCATACCATCCATCTTTTCCTGTTCTTGTCTAGAATTCATTTTCGCTGTGTTTGCTTCCACTGACAATTCAGATAACCTCTTTTGGTTAGCCTCCACTGTCTCTCTCATAGAAAAACGTTGCTCTTTGTAGGAAATAATATCTTCATTCAATTTCGCAACTTCATTTTTAAGAGTAAGTACATTTTCCTCTAACTCCTCTATTTCCCTTCGTCGGGATAATAAATTACTGGAGTTTTTATATGCACCACCGGAGAGTGATCCACCTGGATTTAATTGCTCTCCTTCAAGCGTTACAATTCGTAAACTATACTTATACTTTTTTGATAACGCTATCGCATGGTCTATGTGGTCAACGACATAAGTTCGTCCAAGCAAATACTTTAATAAATCATCAAATCTACTCTCTGCATGAACCAGCGTATTTGCAAGACCAATTACTCCCTGTTCTCTTAACACTTGTTCATTCGCTGAAATATTTCCTTGAATACTGGTTAATGGTAAAAAGGTAGCTCGTCCATGCTTTCCCTGTTTTAAGTAATCAATCAGTCTCTTTGCCGTATTCTCATTATCTGTTACAATATTTTGGATATTACCGCCAAGTGCAGTCTCAATTGCAGTTTCGTAATTCTTGTCCACTTTAATAATATCAGCAACGACACCAACGATACCAGGTTCTTGATCCTTTTGTTCCATAATACGACGAATACTATTACCATAACCATCATATCGTTCTGTTAAATTTTTAAGGGAATCCAGTTTCGCGTTCATGGATAAATACGATTGATTCTTCTGATTCGATACCGCAACTCCTTGGTCGATTTTCTTTTGAAGTTCTTCGATTTGCTTAACTAGATTTTGGTTCTCCGCAGTAACAGTGTCTATCTGTTCCATAATATGAGCTGCATTTGATTTTAATTCCTCTAATCGGATGCTTAGAGACGACTCTTCACTTTTTATCTTTAGGATCTTTTGATTAATCTCTGCTTTTTTAATCGAGTTTTGCTCATTTATAGTTTCATATCGTTGAAGGTTTGTCTTTATGTTCGAATTTTCATTTAAGATTCGGAAAATCTCATTGTTACAAGATTCAATTTCTCTCGTAAACTCTTGTATACGTGCTTCAATCTGCAATATAGCTTCACTACTACGCGATTTCTTTTCCGCTAATCCACGTAATTTTTCATCGATATCCTGTTTTTCTTTACGATAACCTTCTAATTCATTCAGCTTATTCTCTGAATTTGCTCGTAAAGAATCAATTCGAGATTGAAATGAGTTTTCATTCTGTGTTATGGAAGCAACCTGTTCTCTTAAAACCTTAATCTCTCCGTCGGTCTTTTCAATGCTAAGTTGTAACTCACTTTTACATGATTTCGCTAGCTCCAGTTCTTCCCCTAACTGTTCCAAATCTTCTTCGAGCTTTTCATACTCTATCTTGATATTATCAAACTTCGTCTGGGTTTGGTTAAAATCCTCTGTTACAATTTGTGATTTATTATCAACCTCAATCTTTAACTGGTTGTTTTTCTCATATTCGATTAAAAACTGATTTACTTCTAATGTTTTTAGTTGTTCCTTTAGGCGTAGATATTCTTTTGCGACTTCCGATTGTTTTGCAAGTGGTCCAATCTGTCTTTCTATTTCAGAAATAATATCGGAAACACGAGATAGATTTAATCGTTCTGCTTCAAGATCCCGTTCTGCTAACGCCTTTCTTTTTTTAAACTTCACTATACCGGCAGCTTCATCAAAGAGCTCTCTTCTCTCTTCTGGCTTACCACTTAAAATCTTATCAATTTGTCCCTGACCAATGATAGAATACCCTTCTTTACCAATACCAGTATCCATAAATAGTTCTTGTACATCGCGTAATCTACAGTTTGTACCATTAATCATGTACTCACTTTCTCCAGAACGATAGACACGTCTTGATACAGTTACCTCTTCGTATTCAATTGGCAGTTTATGATCGGAATTATCCAAAGTAATCGCTACATAGGCGAAACCTAGTGACTTTCTCATCTGAGTTCCTGAAAAAATAACATCCTGCATATTGGCACCACGGAGCGATTTTGCACTTTGTTCACCCAAAACCCAACGAACCGCATCTGCAACATTACTTTTACCACTGCCATTTGGTCCAACAATACCAGTAATCCCATTTTTAAATTGAAATGTTATTTTATTTGCAAACGATTTAAATCCATGAACCTCAATACTTTTTAAATACATTCTTTCCCTCATTTCCATGCATCTTTTTGCGTATCCGAAGATTGTGCTGAGGATTATGCAGGCACAAACTCCCTAAGTGAAAGATTTATCTTTCACTTTATTTTAGTAATTTTCGCAATTGTAGAATAGAGCGATATGCTGCTTCTTGTTCTGCGGCTTTTTTTGTACGTCCGGTTCCGATTTCTAAACTTTCTTCATCCATCTTGGCCACGACCGTAAATTTCTTATTGTGATCCGGTCCGGTCTCCTGAAGTAACTCATAACTTAGATGTTTCTTATATTCACTTTGAACAATTTCTTGTAAGATAGTCTTGCTATCATAAAAGAGTTTCTTATGTTCGATATCAGATAATATATAATTACTAATAAACTCTTTTGCATTAGCAAAACCACCATCCAAATAGATAGCACCAATAATTGACTCTAAGGCATCAGAAAGAATAGAATCCCTGTCTCTACCTCCTGTGGTGTCTTCTCCTTTTCCAAGAAATACATAATTCCCAAGATGAAGTTCTCTTGCACATAAAGCAAGTGTTTGTTCACATACCATGCTCGCGCGTAATTTCGTGAGATCTCCTTCTGGCATCTTAGGGTGTTTTTCAAATAACCATTCACTTGTTGTTAATTCTAACACAGCATCCCCTAAAAACTCTAGACGTTCGTTATTCGCTAACTTACTGAGTCTCTTCTCATTTGCAAATGAACTATGTGTTAACGCTTGTCTTAATAGACCTGGTTCTGTGAACGCATAATCAATCTTTTGCTCAAATTCAGCTAACAACTTCTTTGTTGATAATTCAGCCATATTTCACCTACCTCATTCTAGTGTATCATACAAAACTTCATTTTGTACTTTAGTTTACACCATAACATACTTTTTTAGTAGAAAAGTTTCCCTAATTTTTAGATTAAAGGCTCTATAATAAATGTTGGGGTATGTGAAATTAATTCGCTACTCCAACGTTTTTTATTTTATAATAATAAAAAACCTCCCAGTGCCAGTCTCGAAACAAATCACCAGGAGGTTGCATAAATGCATAATTATTGTATCAATAAACTACTAAATTTAAAAGAGGTAAAAGTAAAAAATATAATTCATGGGGATTCCTATGTAAAAATCTTTATTGAAACAAAGGCTAGCGTACAAACTTGTCCTTGCTGTGGTCGCCATACCAAGCAAATTCATGATTACCGTTGGCAATCCATCAAGGACTTGCCCTTTCAACTAAAGCATTGTTACCTAGTTTTAAAAAAGCGACGTTATCGATGTTCTTGTGGAAAAAGATTTAGTGAAAAGTATTCTTTCCTTGCTCGTTATCAGCAAAGATCTACTCGCTTAACTCAATACATAGTAAATGAATTAAGAGATACTACTTCACTAAAATCTGTTGCTAATAAAGCCAATGTTTCATCCGCTACTATTGTAAGGATTCTAGACACAATCCATTATACTTGCCCTTCTTTAAAAGACGCGATATCCATTGATGAATATAAAGGCAATGCTGAGACTGGAAAGTATCAATGTATCATCGTTAATCCAAAGCAGCGCTCCATTATGGATATCCTTCCTGACCGCACACAACCTCACTTATCTGCCTATTTTCGGAATATAAACCGTAGCGAGCGATATCGTGTAAAATATTTTGTGTGTGATATGTGGCAGCCATATGTGGATTTAGCCCATAGCTATTTCCCCAATGCACAAGTAATTATTGATAAATATCATTTTATTCGTCAAGTCACCTGGGCAATTGAAAATGTAAGAAAGCGACTTCAAAAAACAATGCCTACTTCTTTAAGAAAATACTATAAACGAAGCCATAAACTGATTTTAACACGCTATCATAAACTAGAAGACGAATACAAAAAAGCATGTGACTTGATGCTTTATTACAATGATGACTTACGAAAAGCGCATATGTTGAAAGAATGGTTTTATGATATTTGTCAAAGTACTAAGTACTCCTTTCAGAGAACACAGTTTTACGAATGGATTCGCAATGCAGAAAGTTCTGGTATAGCAGAGTTTGAAAAATGTGCTGCCACATACCGTCACTGGGGAAAAGAAATATTAAATTCTTTTAAATATGGAATTACAAACGGACCAACAGAAGGTTTTAATAATAAGATAAAAGTTCTTAAACGTATTTCCTATGGTATTCGAAACTTTGAACGTTTCCGTACTCGTATTTTACACTCTTGTAACTAAATAACAATAGACTGGCACGAGGTTTATTTCGTATGCCCAAAAATATATGTTATAGGCCCCAAATATAAAAATAGCTCTACATCCAGTAATGGAGCATGATTGATAACAATTATACCCCAAGACTTGACATAGAGCCAGATTAAAAAAGGGTGTTGCCATTTGCACCGCTAAGGCAACACCCGATCATATTATTCCAATGCATTCTTGATTTGTTCAACTGCATCCGCAACCGTTACAATATTCTCTGCCTCTTCGTTTGGAATCTCGATATCGAACTCTTCTTCGATTCCCATAATAATCTGGTAGATATCCAAAGAATCTGCTCCTAAGTCATCAATGAATGTTGTCTCCATTGTGATTTCCTCTGTTTCAATGTTTAATACTTCACCGATAATTTTCTGTAACTTTTCAAATTCCATAACGTTCACCTTTCTTACTCGTGATTTCTAATCTTCTTTTTGAATATACTCTTTAATTTTACTATTGATATCATTCTTTTTAAATGATATACACTGAATGATAGAATTTTTGATTTCTAATGCATTCGAACTACCGTGGCTCTTCACCACAAGACCATTGAGACCAAGCATCGGTGCTCCACCGTAACTTGACATGTCAAAATCCTTTAAGGTTCTTTTTAGTGCTGGTTTTACTAACGCAGCACCGATTGTGCTAATCGTTGTGCTTGTAAGTCCGGCTTTGATTTTTTTCATCAACGCACTCGCCAAGCCTTCGTAAAGTTTTAATATAACATTACCTACAAAAGCTTCACACACGATAACATCTGCAGCACCATTTGGAATATCTCTCGCTTCAATACTTCCGATAAAATTAATTTCATCGCAGTTCTTTAAAAGCGGGAAGGTTTCTTTTACTAAAAGATTACCCTTTTCTTCCTCTGCGCCGATATTAACGATTGCAACCCTTGGATTCTTAATTCCTACCACGTGTTCCATATAGATGGAACCCATCTTAGCAAATTGAACCAAATGAGATGCTCTAGCATCTACATTAGCGCCACAATCCACTAATAGGGAAACCCCATTCATGGTTGGAAGTAAAGGAGCCAATGGAGGGCGTTCAACACCCTTAATCCTTCCGGCAATCAACTGCGCACCTACAAGCACCGCTCCTGTACTTCCAGCGGAAACAAACGCATCTGCTTCCCCATTCTTTACAAGATTAAGTGCGACAACAATCGAAGAATCTTTTTTTCTACGGATAGCATTTACCGGTGCTTCTTCATTGGTAATCACCTCACTGGCTGCCACTACCTTAATACGATTCTGATCGTACGTATACTTCTTTAGTTCTTCTTGTACGGCGGTCAATTGACCCACTAAGTGTACTGTGATTTCAGGACATTCATTGACAGCTTCTACGGCGCCTTTGACAATCTCGGATGGAGCATTGTCACCGCCCATTGCATCTACCGCAACTCTAACTGTACTTTGCATTTCTTCCTTTCCTTTCCTCATCATTACCTATGTACCAATATAACCGATTGCATATAAAAAATCAACCACTATTTTTTATACAAAATATAGATAAACAAAGTGACTTCGCTACCCCGAAAATCCTTATTTCTTGCATTAAATCGAAGCAATTTGTCTAGACGAATACACTTCGCCTTGCAGAATCCCCTTGGGTGAGTGCACATCCCTCAGAGAGTATAAAAGCTGTTATTCCGTAATGAATTACCGAATAACAGCTGATGACTTTTTATTTTATTTTTAACACGTTTTCAAGCTTGCATTCAAAGAGCTAATCTAGCTTAGTTTTTCGAATAGAAAAAGGACTTTAGAGTGCTATACCCCAAGTTCTGTGGCTGAATGATTTGCTCTGTACTTCCAACAAATAATATCCCATTTGGTTTTAATGCTTCATTGAATTTTTGATAAATCACATCTTTTGCTTCTTCTGTAAAGTAGATTAAAACATTTCTACAAACGATTAAATCCATTCCACTTGGATACGGATCCTTAAGCAGATTGTGTTGGCGAAACTCAACGCACGCTTTTACACTATCAGCAATCTGATATGTACTGGCATTCACAGCAGTAAAATACTTTGATACAAACTCCTGTGGTAACCCTTTTAGACTTTTAATGTTGTACAGGCCCATTCTTGCCTTATCTAGTACCTGCTTATCAATGTCAGTCGCTATTATCTTAATTTTTGATAATGGCATAAACTTTGATAATAACATAACTAGGGAATACGGTTCATCACCGGTGGAACATGCTGCACTCCATATTTTTATATTCGGAGACTTTTGCAATAGAGAAGGAAGAATTTCCTTCTCCAGCAATTGCCACTGTTCCGGATTACGGTAGAATTCCGAGACATTTATGGTAAGGTACGTGACAAATTCATCAAACATTACCTTGTTTTGCTTTAGCACACTGACATACTCTGCATAAGTGGTATACTTATGTTTTGTTATTAAAGAGTCAATCCGTCTCTTCATCTGACGCTCTTTGTATGAATTCAAATCAATCTTTGTCAATTCAAAAATATTTTTTTTAAAGACTTCATAACTATCCGTCATTTTTCCTCTCATTCTGTCACGTTTTGTGACTTATATAGGAGGAATTTTGCACGCCAGCACAAATTCCGGAATAAAACAAATTTCTTTAGAAATTAGATTCTAAAGAAATTTATTTAATCCATATCCTATTACTCTTCTGTAGTTGCTTCTTCAGCAGCTGGAGCTTCTAATGCCTTGATGCTTAAGCTGATTTTCTTTTCATCATTATTAAAATCTACAACCTTAGCTGTAACTTCCTGACCAATCTTTAAAGCATCTGCTGGTTTTTCAATGTGTTCTTTGCTAATCTGAGATACATGAAGTAATGCATCTACGCCTGGCTCTAATTCAACAAATGCACCAAACTCTGTCATACGAGCAACTCTACCAGTTACTACGTTACCAACAGCGTATTTCTCGCTTGCATTTGCCCATGGATTCTGCTCTGGGAACTTAAGGCTTAGGGCAATTTTTTCACCCTGGATATCTTTGATGAATGCCTTTACAGTATCGCCAACCTTAAATACCTTCTTAGGACTTTCAATACGTCCCCAAGACATCTCGGAGATGTGAAGTAAACCGTCAGCGCCGCCTAAATCGATGAATGCACCGAAATCTGTTACGTTCTTTACTGTACCTTCTACTACATCGCCTACTTTAATCTTTGCAAATAAAGCTTTGGATAATTCCTGCTTCTTAGCAACTAATAATTGCTTACGATCACCAATGATTCTTCTTCTCTTAGGATTGAACTCACTGATTACGAATTCAATTTCCTGATCCTTGAATTTATCAAGATTCTTCTCATAAGTGTCACTTGCTAAAGATGCTGGGATGAATATTCTTGCTTCATCTACGATTACACTTAAGCCACCATCTAATACAGCAGCTACTTTTGCTTTTAATACTTCTTTGTTGTTGAATGCCTCTTCTAATCTCTTGCTACCTTTTTCTGCTGCAAGTCTCTTGTAAGTAAGAAGAACCTGACCTTCACCATCATTTACTTTTAATACTTTAACGGTCATTGTGTCGCCTTCATTTGCAACGGTTCTTAGGTCAACGTTTGGCTGATTGGTATACTCATTTCTTGTAAGAATACCATCTGCTTTGTATCCTATATTTAAGACAATCTCGTCTTCTTTTACACGAATAACTGTACCATCGACTACCTCTCCGTTGTGTATTGTTACTAATGACTCCTCCAATAATTGTTCAAAACTCATTTCTGCCATTCTAGTATGAACCTCCTTGATAATATTATTTGGGGTGGAAGCCCCTGCAGTAATACCTACGCTACGAAAAGATTTAAGTTGATTTAAATCCAGGTCAATAAGTTTCTGTATATAGTAAGTATTTGCACATTCCTTTTTAGAAATTTCATAAAGCTTTCTCGTATTCGAACTATGCTTTCCTCCGATTACAATCATCGCTTCAGAAGTCTTTGATAGCATCGCTGCTTCTGTCTGACGTTCTTCAGTCGCGTTGCATATCGTATTTAAAACAAGTATATCATAACCCTTTTTTGAAATAATTTCAACTAATTCTTGAAAATTCTTGTAATTAAATGTCGTTTGGGCTACAATACATACCTTTTGTTCAGAAGATAACTGAATTTTTTCGGCTTCTTCGGCATTCCCAACTACAATAACGGGATTTTTACACCAACCAATAATTCCGGAAACTTCCGGATGTTCTTTATCTCCTATCACAATCAACTGACGTCCGAGTTCGCTTTGTTCTTTCACAATTCGATGAATCTTCAGTACATAAGGGCAAGTTGCATCTACTAAATCAAAATTTTTCCCTTCTGTTTCCTCTATTTCCTTGATTTGATCTAGTACACTCTTCGGTACACCATGAGATCTTATCACTATTGTTCCCCTGTCAAGTTTTTTCAATTCATCCAAGGAATGAATGACTTTAACTCCTTTATCTTCTAAATCCTTAACAACCTCATCATTATGAATAATTGGTCCATAAGTATAGACTTCTTTCCCATTTGATATCTCTTCGTATACCTTATCTACTGCTCTTTTTACACCAAAGCAAAAGCCTGCTGTTTTTGCAAGTGTTATCTTCAAAACTTCTACCTTAGTCTGTTTCTATCTTAAAAACCTACTCAGTATGCTGTGTATTTCACACTTAAAACATGCACTCAGTAGGCTGGAAGTTTGTGCCGAGGATTACGCATGCACAACTTCTGTGTGAAAGAACTTGTTCTTTCACGCTATTATCTGAGAAAATAGAAAAAGGATGTGATCAGCCACCTCTGTAATTGTCATAGCAGAACTATCCACTAAAACTGCATCCTTTGCTTGACTAAGTGGTGAGATGTCTCGATGCATATCTTGATAATCACGATCCATGATACTCTTTTCAATTTCTTCTAATGAAACAGACTCGCCCTTTCTAATTAATTCCTCATATCTACGTTTTGCACGTACTTCAGTACTTGCGGTCAAATAAACTTTTAAATCCGCATTCGGTAACACATGAGTTCCTATATCTCTACCATCCATAACTACATTTTCTTTAGCAGCAAGTCTCTGCTGTAATTCAACTAATTTCTCACGAACCTGCTTTTTTACAGAGCAAGCGGATGCCATAGTTCCTGCTTCTACGGATCGAATCAATCCATTTACATTTTCTCCGTTTAATAAAACCTGCTGTTCTCCTTGCTCAAATATAATAGAAATATCGACTTGTTCACATGCTTTGATTACAGCATCTTCCTCTTCTAAAGAAATATTTTCACGAACGAAATATAGCCCCATAGCACGATACATCGCGCCTGTATCAATATAAATGTACCCTAGCTTCTTTGCAATTTGCCTAGCTATTGTGCTTTTCCCAGCGCCAGCAGGTCCATCGATAGCAATGCTTAAGTATTTTTTACTTATTTCCAACTAACCTTCCTCCTAATTTTCTGCAACTGCTCTTCCGGCCGCTACGCCAGTAGACCATGCAATCTGTAAATTATAGCCGCCAGTTAACGCATCCAAATCTAGGACCTCGCCAACAAAATAAACACCATTGATTCGCTTGGATTCCATTGTGGTAGGATCGATTTCTTTCACTTTAATTCCGCCTTTTGTAACAACGGCTTCATTATATCCACCAAAGCGAGCAATATGAAAGGTCATATTCTTTAAACAGTCAACTAGCCTAGCACGCTCTTCCTTGGTAATGGCATTCACCTGTTTGTCCGGTGCTATTTCACTAAGTGTTATTATAATGCCTATTAATTTTTGTGGCAATAGATGTTCTAAGGAATTTTTAAATTGTTTATTTTTATATTCCTCAAAATCCCTGAGAATTCTTGCATCTAATTGTTCATAAGACAGCGCAGGTTTTAAATCTAGATGAAAAATCAATTCACATTCATTTAGATAGGGAAGTAAAATGCTTGTACCACTTAAAATTACGGGACCGCT
This sequence comes from Lachnoclostridium phytofermentans ISDg, assembly GCF_000018685.1. Taxonomy (NCBI): domain Bacteria; kingdom Bacillati; phylum Bacillota; class Clostridia; order Lachnospirales; family Lachnospiraceae; genus Lachnoclostridium; species Lachnoclostridium phytofermentans. The sequence goes on from NC_010001.1 coordinate 3,009,192, forward strand.
GACACCAAAATGGGTAAATAACATCTCACCAAATGCGCGATAAAGTTCTTTTCCTTCTGGAATCTTCTTTTTCTTCTTTCCTTTTTTCTCCTGTTCTTGTTCTGAAGTTTCTGGAACAGAAACTTTTGTCTCAGAAACTTTTGCTTCCCCAGCAGTCACGGTTACTTCAATATTCTTAAGTGATAACCCCTGCAACTCTTTTGCATACTCTTCTTGCAAATGTATAGAAACAAGAGATGGATATCTTGGGGTAATTTCATGCCCAAATTCCTTCGCAAAGCGATATCCGTCTCCTGTAGAACCAGTCGATGGATAGGATAACCCCCCAGTAGCAACAATGACAGCACTGCCCTCTACAAAACTTCCATTTGCTAAGGCAATACCAGTTACTCTACCTGCATTCTCATGCAAGCAAGTAACCTCAGTATTGAGGTGAATTTTAACTCCTAGATTTCTCATCTCCCTCTCAAGAGTTGAAATAACGTCAGAGGAATGATCCGAAACAGGAAATACTCTATTCCCACGTTCCACCTTCGTTTTTAATCCCAGCTCTTCAAAGAACTTTATCGTATCCTCGTTCGTAAAGGAATATAACGAACTATACATGAATTTTGAGTTCGTAACAATATTTGCAAATATATTCTCTAAGTCAGAAGCATTGGTTATATTACATCTTCCTTTGCCAGTAATATAAATCTTTTTCCCTAACTTTTCATTCTTCTCATATAACTCAACTTTTTTCTTTTTTCTTGCAGCCATGATAGCAGCTATCATACCAGCAGCACCACCGCCAACAACTAGGATTCTATCTTCCACATTAACCAAGCCTTTCCATGACCTGCAAACTTTGAGTCGCAGGTACAATATTTACATGTAAATTACAAAGCAATTTACTGTAAAAAACTTTATTTTTTCAATCTAATGGTTACTTTATTGTAATCTATCTTTTCCTTTGTAATCTTTTAAGTATTTTCTTACGAAAAAGAGACTCAACAAAACAACCGAAATCGTACGATACTCGTTATGTCTTGCTTAGTCTCCTCTTCCTTACTGCTTTGTTTCCATATATACTTGATTGATATCAAATTCAAAATGTCCAGACGCATACGGACCATCCATCACACGAAATATCACCTTATGATAGGTGTCTGATAAATTATCCAATAAACTTTGTGCAATCGCATCTAAGATTTCAGCCTCAATAGAACTACCTACATTCTTTACTGGTGGCTGATCTCCTGTAAAACTTACAATGACCATATCATCCTTCGTAGTAACCGAATCGATTCCTATTGTGAATGATTCATCTTCCATTGACTCAACTACCTTGTCTACGATTAGTTCCGGTGTTATCTCCGTATCCGGTGGTACCATTGCTATTACGGATATTTTCTCAGCGGTTTCTGCACTGATAGAATATATAGAAAGTTCTTTTTCGTTAATCTGTATCTCTGGCGTATTTGTTATCTGGGTAATAGTTGGAACCGTGGTATGTATAGGTTCCTGATCTTGCTTCACATTCTTAGGTGCACTGCAACCCCAAACGAAAACCATGCAAAGAAATACAACTGAGACTAATCCAACCAATTTCTTGTTTTTCATATCACACGTCTCCTTATTCACAGCAGGGAATTACTTTTCTAACTTTATAGAATCCGGTAATTATACTTATCTTCCCTTACAGAATAACGGCTAACTATGTCATTTCTATGGTAAAATCACAAAAAGAAAAGAAAAGCACATTTATTTTTGTATTTATTTCATCTTTCCTGTGTTTTTGATAACTAAAATTCGTCTTCTAATAAAATTTTAAGTAGTAATATCTTAGCCATCTGCACTGTTTGACTCCTTATTTCATCCCTAGACCCAATTCCTGATAATAATATAATGTGAGTCTTCTCTTTATAATAACAGGAAAGATATACTGTGCCAACTGGTTTCTTAGGTGTTCCTCCCAGTGGTCCTGCAATTCCTGTGATTGCGACAGCAACGGAAGCATCTGCGGCTTTAGCAGCACCTCTTGCCATTTCTCCTGCTGTTTCCATACTTACAGCACCATTTGCCACAAGAGTATCATGAGAAACACAAAGGCACTGTTCCTTCGCTTCATTTGCATAAGTTACAAAACTCCGGTCAATAACGCTCGATGCACCTGAAACATTAATCATATTAGCAATAAATAGCCCACCTGTGCATGACTCTGCTGCTGTTAAGGTTAACCCCTTTTTGCTCATCTTCTTGATTAATAGACTTTCAAGTGATTCTTGCGTGGAAAATGAGTAGATGCTAGTTCCAAAACACGTTATTAACTCCTTCTGTAAGGAGTCTTTCCACAGCTCACTTTCTTTCTCAGCGTTAAAATTTTTATGAAAATAAAGCGTGGCATCTAACACTTCCCCAAACTGTTCTTCCCTTAACGTACCCTCGCATACTTTTGGTACTTCTTTGATTTCCAAGCAGTCTGTTGCAATTATAAGAGATGGATCCTTGTGTTTAAGTTTCTCTAACTCAATCGTTAAATTAGACTTCCTGATACCACATAGTTTAACCACTAGAGAAGAAAGAATACCGTAAGAAGGATTTAAGTTAATATTTTCCATATCTTGAGGTAGCTCTAAAGTAGCGCTATCTATATTAGATATTAAGTAATAAATGTTACCGAATACTTCTATCTTTTCTCCAAATGTTTTCTGCTCTAATCTAGCGTCAGAACGACCATTCTTAAGAAAACTCTCAAGTTTACTTATTTCCTCTTCTTTGAATCCACTGAATATAACAAAAGGATAGGATTTATTTAATTTTTCTTCACATTCCTCTGCATCAAAAACAGTATCATATTCAGAAAGAATGAAACCTTGTATCTGCAGTTGTCTTATCAATTGAATTAATTTTTTCGAAATTGATAAATCATAAAACGTTGAACTTACTTTATGAATGATGTGATACTCCATCGAAACCTCCTTGAATAATAGACTTTTTTTATTCTAATTATATTACCTTAAAAACACATTTTATATAAAAAGATGGCCTGACTTCTTAATTTATAAGTCGGCCATACTTTTTTATTATAAAAATTAGTTATTAAATGAATTGCAGATTAAACATTAAATAATTGTAGATTAATCATTGAATTAATGTCATATTGATCATCAAATTAATATTAGTTTAATCCTTAAATGTATAACAGATTAACCATCGAATTAATCAAATTAACTTATTTTGTTCCATCTAATAAAATGTAGCGATTCTTGTAGAGGTAATCTAATAGGGATATTACAGTTAAGCCAAATGCTAACCATAAGAATATCTGCTCTAATATATTAAACAGCGGTAAATTCGAATCTAAGATAAACAAGATACACATAATCATCTGTGCAGCTGTTTTAAATTTACCCCAATAACTTGCCGCAATAACCAGCCCATTATCGGAAGCTACCAAACGAAAACCACTGATAATAAACTCTCTCGCAATAATAACGATAACTACCCAAGCAGGTACTGTCTGGAATTGCACAAAACAAATTAATGCGGAGGAGACTAAGAGTTTATCCGCCAAAGGATCCATAAATTTACCAAAGTTTGTTACAAGATTATATTTTCTAGCCAGATAACCATCTATAAAATCAGTGGTACATGCAATTATAAATACGGCTAAGGCAAAATATTTACCATATGGTATTCCTGGGCTTAACATCAGTATTAAAAATACTGGTATCATAATGACCCTAAATATTGTAATCTTATTTGGCAGATTCATAATTTCCTCCTTAAGCCTACTCGGCTGTTCCTATTAAATCATATTCTTTTGCTTCAGTTACCGTAACCTCCACAAACTCACCGGACATAAGTTCATCCTTGGTGTGTACAAATATATATCCATCAATATTCGGAGCGTCCATATAGGTTCTTCCAATGAAAATTCCATCTTCTACAAGTTTTCCTTCGATCATAACCTTTAATTTACGTCCAACCATTGATTCCGCTCTTTCAAAAGCAATCCCTTGTTGAATTTCCATCAGTTCTTTTTGACGTGCTACTTTTACTTTTTTCGTAATCTGATCTTTCATCTTCGCTGCTGGTGTATCCTCTTCTTTTGAATAAGTAAATACTCCTAAACGTTCAAATCTCATCTTGCGAACAAATTCTTTTAATATCTCATGGTCTTCCTCCGTTTCTCCAGGGAAACCTGTGATCAAAGAAGTTCTAAGTGCGATATCTGGTATTTCTTTACGAAGTTTCGTAATCAGTGTTACTAATTCCTCATTATTTGTTCTACGTCCCATGCGTTTTAGTATATCATCGGAAGCATGTTGAATTGGGATATCAAGATAGTGACAGATTTTCGTTTCTGACTTGAGTACATCAATCAACTCGTCATTAATCTCTTCTGGGTAACAATATTGAATTCTTATCCATTCAATACCATCAATTGCACAAAGCTTACGTAATAGTTCAGGGAGCATTTTCTTTCCATATAAATCTACACCATATACGGTAGTTTCTTGCGCAATTAGGATTAATTCCTTTACTCCACCTTCCGAAAGAAACTTCGCTTCTTCAACCAAACGTTCCATTGGAACACTACGATAATCTCCACGAATTTTAGGAATGATACAGTACGTACAGTGCTTATCGCACCCTTCTGCAATTTTTAAGAAAGAATAATACCCACCGGTTGTATTAACGCGGTTTGTCTTAACCTCCGATAAGTAATCGACATCTTTGAAAGACTCTGTTCTTTCTCCTCCTAATACCTTATCAATCACCTCAGTAATAGCATCATAGCTGGTAGTTCCAAGCAATGCGTCAACCTCAGGAATTTCTGCTAAAATATCCTCTTTATAACGCTGAGCAAGACAGCCAGTGACAATAAGTCCTTTTAAGCTGCCACTTTTCTTATATTCTGCCATTTCAAGAATGGTGTTAATACTTTCTTCTTTCGCATCATGGATAAAGCAGCATGTATTTACTACAATAATATCTGCTTCGCTTTCATCGTTCGTTAGTTCAAAGCCACGGTCTCTAATTAATCCTAGCATTACCTCGCTGTCAACTAAATTCTTGTCACAACCAAGTGAGATAAAAAATATTTTCATTATATAAAACCTTTCTAGTCTATTCGGATATTAGAATCGTTACCATATTTTTCTACCATTATGCATAACGTTTCCTTGCATACAAAATTTAGGTAATCTTGGTGTGTCTTCCCTTTCGATTCCTAACAATAAGTAATCTCAGGGAATCTTTCCATTTGATTCCTAAAATATTGGTAATCTCAGTGTATCTTTTCTTTTGATTCCTAAAATATAGGTTATCTTAGAATTTCTCCATTTCAATTCCCCAATTATTAATTTTCATATACATATGTTTTCTCCATTACAAATTATTGTAACAGTTTTTAATGGAAATTCAAATAGTAAATGAAATATTTTTGTATTTTTATAGTTTCTTTAGATTTGGAACTTTTTCGCTCCATAAACACAGTTGTTCATAAGCATAGCAATTGTCATTGGGCCAACCCCTCCTGGAACTGGCGTAATTGCACTTACTTTATCAACAACATCGTCGTAGTCTACATCTCCACATAACTTATTGTTTTCATCGCGATGCATTCCTACATCAATCACCACTGCCCCATCTTTTACATATTCTTTTGTAAGAAATCTAGGTTTTCCAATTGCAACCACTAAGATATCTGCTCTTTTGGTAATCTCGGATAGATTCTTAGTTTTAGAGTGGCAAATTGTTACAGTCCCATTTTCACGAAGTAAAAGAAGTGCCATCGGCTTACCAACAATATTACTTCTTCCAAGAACAACGCACTCTTTCCCTTCAATTTCGATTCCAGAGCGTTTTAATAACTGTACGATTCCAGCAGGAGTACAGGATAGATACCCCGCCTGCCCAATACTTAGCGCTCCGACGCTTTCTGGATGAAAACCATCGACATCCTTCTTTGGGTCAATCGTTTTAATAACCTTATTTTCCTCAATATGGTCTGGTAATGGTAATTGAACTAAGATACCTGTAACATCATCTCTATCGTTAAGTTCATTTATTAAGTTTAATAGTTCTTCCTCTGTAGTCTCTAAAGGAAGCTCATAAGCCAAGGAACGAATACCACAATATTCACAAGCTTTCTTTTTATTACCGACATATACCGTAGATGCTGGATCTGTTCCAACTTGAATCACTGCCAAAGTAACTTCTTTTCCTTGACTTTTTAGTTCAGAAACTTCAGCTTTTAATTCATCTTTGATTTCTCCAGAAATTCTTTTTCCATCAATAATCATTGCCATACTGCTATCTCCTATCATAAATAAATCTATTTTGTTATTTTTCATTGAAGCTTTCTTTTACTTAAAGCCTTTAAAGCATCATAAATATAACATCCGCCACAAAAATTACATCATAGGGGCAAGTAACCTTAGAATAGATTGAAATAACCTCATTGGGAGCTTTCTTTTGATCTTATCCTCTGTCATCTGTATACTTTGATTCATTGTTTTAATAAAGTCTTCTTTAATATCGCAAATCGTATTGTTACGATACATATAAACTCCACATTCAAAATGAAGATACAAGCTACGATAATCCATATTAATTGTTCCTACTGTAGCAATTTCGTCGTCACAAACAAAACTTTTCGCATGTAAAAAGCCAGGTTCGAATTGATACACTTTAATTCCTGCTTTTACAAGTTGTACGTAATAGGACTGTGTAACAGCAAAAACCATTTTTTTATCCGGAATATTTGGTGTGATGATACGAACATCGACTCCTCGTTTACTTGCTAAACATAGAGCAGTCATCATTTCATTATCAATAATTAGATATGGTGTACAGATATAAACATAATTCTCCGCCATATTAATGATGTTTAAGTACACATTCTCTCCAACGCTTTCTTCGTCTAAAGGAGAGTCCGCATAAGGCTGTACAAACCCTAGGGAATCGTTTTGTTTTTCTTTATCTAACATTTCTTGATAAAGTGATAATTCCGGAGCAAAGTTTCCTAAGGTATCATTTGTGGAATAAAATGCATTCCAAGTAGTGAGAAACATTGCCGTTAGCCCATATACCGCATCGCCTATTAAACGTACTCCTGTATCTTTCCAATACCCGAAACGATCTTTTTCATTGATATACTCATCTGCTAAATTAAGCCCACCAGTAAATCCAATATTACCGTCAATCACCATAATCTTACGATGATCTCGGTGATTCATTACCGCCGAAATGATAGGTTTCACAGGATTAAATACAACGCATTTTATATTGTATTTAGCTAATTCTTCTCCGTACTTATATGGAAGTAAAGTTAAGCAGCCAAAGTCATCATAGATCAAACGAACATCGACCCCAGACATTGCTTTTCCCTTTAATATCTCAAGGATTTCATTCCACATTCGGCCTTCCCCAATGATAAAGTACTCTACAAAAATAAACTTCTTGGCACTTCGTAAAGCTTCTAACATATCAGGGAAATTTTCTTCCCCACTTTCGTAGTATTTTACATTCGTATTTTTATAAACTGGATAGCCAGAATTATTTACTATATATCCTACCTGTCCTCGTACTTTCTTGTCAAGACCTTCAATAGTATTTAAAACCTCTTCATCCTGTTTTATTTCTTGTGAAAATCTATTCCATGAAGTATCAATCTGTGTTCGCATACGTCTTGCAGGTTTTTTCCCTCCAAGCATTCCATACAATAATCCTCCGAAAATCGGGAATAAAAGAATTGGTATACTCCATGCAAGCTTATATGCAGGATTATCATTCCGATTAATTACTAAGAATAAAGCAATAAAACTCATCACTTGAAGAACAATTTGTATCCACCAAGATTCACTTGTCAAATTAAGCATAAAAGTAATGAACCATATCGACTGTATTAATATCAATACACTAACAATAAAGATTCTGCTTAATAATATTTTCTTAATTTTGTTCAATCAATCGCCTCCTTCGTATCCCCTATTAAGCATTCCCCACTTCGAAACATTATAGAGCATTCCATAGAAACATTCAATCAAATTTACAAAGTGTAACTGATACAAAGATATCTGGACACAGAAAACATCAATTATTTAGAAACAGCATTTTTTACACTTTGAGTCAAAGAATACTCGTAATTTGTGGACAAAAAATCAGAGTATACTCTTGATTTGTCCCCAAATACATAGAACTATACTCTGATTTATATTATTTGATTTTTATTATTTGATTTTTATTATATAATTTTAGTTTCTATAATAATTTATTAAGCAACCCTTTAAGATAATATCTCGTTCATCATCCGTTAATTCTCCAAGGGTAAGAGTAAACTCCTTCATGCCCTCATTTACTACATACGCTTTAATCTCGTTTTCTCTATTTTCGATTGCTTTTTTAATATCCTTAACAAATAAGTAATCACCATTCTGAAATGGGATTTCTTCTTTCCACAAGAATGGTAGCATACCCCAATTAATTAAATTACTACGATATCTCTTTGTAGCATATTCTTTTGCAATATTAGCAAGACCTCCGAGTACTTTTTGGCAGCTTGCTGCTTGTTCTCTTGCGGATCCATCTCCTGGTTTAACTGCATAAATCACACTACCAATTTCCGTCTTCTTAGGATCTACCTCAAATTTCTGATTGATCTTAGTAAATACTTCTTTTATCTCATAATTTGCATTGTAGATATCCTCGGTAGAATCAGCAGTCTGTCTAGCAATCTCTGCAAGTTGAATTTCTTTTGCACGACCTACATAAGCTGGATCTTTTCTTGATAATGTAAATTCTGCTAATCCTAAAGGATTGGAACGGTAAGAGGAAGTTTCACCAGATGGAATTAATTCATCGGTTGTAGTTACAGGATCATGTATCACGGAAACCACCTTTAAAACTAAATCATCGGTAAGACTTTCCATAGCAGGCCAATCTACAATTCCAGGTCCAAACTTAATCTCTGCTGTCTCATCCGGCTTACCAACACCATCGTATACACGGTTTTCATAAATCTTGCTATCAAAGAAATAGCGAGGTTTTGAAAAGTTCACATCGATATCTTCCGCTGAGGTCAGATATCCTTGATTTGCAGCCGTTGCTGCAATGGAACGTGCATCCATAAGTGCTACCGATGCTACTTGACCATTGGTAATCTTAGAACCTTCACGATTTGGGAAGTTTCTAGTAGAATGACGAATACTGAAGCCATTGTTAGCAGGAACATCTCCAGCTCCAAAACATGGTCCGCAAAATGCAGTACGAATCGTTGCACCAGTTTGCATTAACGTTGCTACAGAACCATTTTTCACAAGTTCCATATAAATTGGCTGGCTGGCTGGATAAACACTCAAGGAAAATTCATCCGCACCAATATATTTTCCGTTTAAGATATCCGCTGCATCGCAGATATTTTCAAAACCACCACCTGCACAACCAGCAATAACACCTTGGTCAACATATAATCTTCCATTACGGACTTTATCTCTTAAGGTATATTTCACCTTATTATTATCAAGACTGATGAGTGCCTTCTTCTCAACCTCTGTAAGAATATCATCTAGATTTGCGTTTAATTCGTCAATGGTATAGACATTACTTGGATGGAATGGCATTGCAATCATTGGTTTGATTTCTGATAGATCAACGTAAATCAATCCATCGTAGTATGCGATATCCTTAGGTGCAAGTTCTTTGTATTCCTCTGCACGATTATGAATTTCATAAAATTCTTTCACCTTATCATCCGTTACCCAGATAGAAGAAAGACAGGTGGTTTCTGTCGTCATAACATCAATACCGATACGATAGTCCACACTTAAATTTTTGATTCCATCACCGATGAATTCCATTACTTTATTATTAACATAACCATTTGCAAAAACTGCACCGATGATAGCTAAAGCGATGTCCTGAGGCCCTACGCCCTTTCTTGGAGCTCCGGTTAGATATACACCAACAACCTTAGGCATGTTAATATCATAAGTTTTGTTTAATAACTGTTTTACGATTTCAGGCCCACCTTCACCCATTGCCATCGTACCTAGAGCTCCGTGACGGGTATGGCTATCTGAACCAAGAGCCATCTTACCGCCACCAGCTAACATTTCACGGGCAAATTGATGGATGACTGCCTGATGTGGTGGAACATACATTCCGCCATATTTTTTTGCACAGGAAAGTCCAAACATATGATCATCTTCATTAATTGTGCCTCCGACTGCACATAAACTGTTATGACAGTTAGTCAATACATAAGGTACCGGAAACTGTGTCAGCCCGCTTGCTCGTGCAGTCTGAATGATTCCTACGAAAGTTATATCATGTGAAGTAAGTTTATCAAACTTAATTTTTAGCTTTTCCATATTATCGGAAGTATTATGTGCAGCCAATATATCATAAGCAATCGTATTTTTTGCTGCCTCTTGCTTGGTTACATCTTTACCAGTCTTCATTTTAAGAATTTCGTATGCTTCATGATTCTCTTCAATCACAGTCTGACCATTGATTACATATGCACCTTGATCTAATAATTTAATCATCCTATCTGCCCTCTTTTCTACGCTGCTCTTTGTCTACACTTTTATTACTCTTTATCGTTTCACCGTAATACAGCATAAATATTTAGATAAGAGGAATCAAAAATGATTCCTCCATTTAATGCCATTACTTTTGTGCAAATTCCATTACTTGTTCTTCATCACAAAATGTGCTTAAGCTTCCTTTACCTTCTTTAGCTTTTATAGACATTGTGATAACACCAGCTTCATCTTCTGTGAATTCAATTGTAATCTTACCACTAAAGTTGGTATAGAATACACCGTTATCATTGAGAACACCTTCTTCTCCCTCAAAAAACGTCTTGGAAATTAATCCGGAGTTTGTACCCATAAGTGGAAATTTCGGAAATTCTGTATTAATTTCTTCCCCTGCACCAATTGCAGAATTGAAGAACACATCAGATGAGTAGTTAGTCTCATCACTACTAAATAATAATTGAAGCTGTGTAATGTTTTTACTTGTATTATTTACTATGTGCAATTTGTATTTCTGAGATGCTTCAACTACCATGAAAACAAAGGAAAGAACAAGAACAGCTGCTACTATCCCACAAAAGATCATTAAATTCTTCTTTTTTTCCTTCAAGGTCTCTTGATTTATTTCCCTAGTTGCTTTTGTTACTTTGATTTTTTTCATCGTTGTATCCATTCCTTCCATTTTAAAACCTTACCGCATATAATAACGGCTCTTTTTATATTAATATGAAGCGTTAAAATAATCAAGTAGTTTCACAAAATATACTTATAAAAAACACTACTTTTTTACTCCTCACAGGAGGAAATTGGCGATAACTCTTCCCCTTGTGTCTGCTCCTCTTTTGCCCAGAACTTTATGTTATGTTCTTTGCATATCCGCACTATAACAAAGAAAGCTATGATGGAGGATAATACGGTAACCGAAATATTACTGATACACATAACCACTCCACAGCTTTTTGCTCCCATATTCGTGAATTTCTGTAAAGCATAAAGTACCGGGATACGAAACGCAAATACTCGACAGAAATTTATTAATAACGTGTATTTTGTATATCCGAATCCTAATAATAGCGAAATAACCGCAGCATTGATACCTAGAGGTATACAACTTCCAATACACTCAAATTTATACATTTCTATAATCATGTTTTGAAATTCAGTATCAAAACCACTCGATGAACTTGCAAAGATAAAACTGAATGGCTTTAAGAATACTAACGTTGTAACCAATCCCAATACACCAATCATCAGATTAATCGCCAAAACTCGTTTAAATGTGTCTAATGCACGTTTTACTTGATTCGCTCCAAGATTTTGGCTGATAATTGCAGCTCCACTTTCCTGAAATCCATTCTGTGGTCCAGTCGTAACCGCACCGATATTATTCGATATGCCAAGTGCTCCAACCGCCAGCGGACCATATTGACCACTCATCGAATTCACAATAACTTTTCCAAAGGAAAAGGCGGCCTTTTCCACCATTACAGGTCCTGATAACGTAAGCATCGGGCCAATTACTGGTTTTTTAAAACTGATACTCTTTAGTGAGAAGCCAAAAGCATTTCCCTTTTTATTTAGATTTACAATAGCAGCAACCAACATAACAGACTGAGCAGCAACATCTGCAATTGCTATCATCTGAATGTCACCATGCAAAACATATATAAATAATGCTGTCAAAGAAAGTTTAACAACAATAATCATCATATTTAAATTCAAGATACGCTTGGTATTACCCCTTGCACGTTCAACAGCGATATAAACGTTATTAATATAGGTAATTACCATTGCGACGAGTTCAATCGAAAAATATCTGCTACCAATCCCAATCAATTCTTTCGGTGTATTCGCGAACCGTAAAATCGTCCCTGAAAATGGTACCATCGTTAGAACTACAAGCCCAAGCATTCCGCATAGACCTAAGAGACTGTTTACCCTTTTTTTCACCATCTCAAAGTCACCAGCGCCATACGCCTTACTAATTTCAAGACTGCCACCAATGGCAAGTCCTCCACCCACTGCAGACAATAAATTGTTAATCTGAGACAGATATGCTACTGCTGAAACAGACTCTGCGCTAATATGAGAGGCCATCATCGTATCTAGTAAACGAAATACCAAGCTTAACGTTTGATATAACGCTAGCGGAAATCCTACCGAAAATACTACTTTCCATAGACTCCCATGCAATGCGAACTCACGAAATCGTTCGTCCTTTTTTGACAACCCCGCCTTTGACATTTTATAACTCCTTTCACACCCATCGTGTTCTCTCCTGATGCCACTTCTCCTAGGATAGTACAATTTGTCTAAGGATACCTTGATTTTCTTTTTATTATTTATTAAATTACAGTTATATTGCCATAACCGTAATATTCTAGTATAATGGAAACAAAAGATTAGATATGAATTTAGACTTTCTAATATAAATTCCTACCGTTATCATTTTTAACACTTAGAATGTTTATGCAACTTTACGATACAAGTAAAGCACGCTTATCATACTTTCCTTATATGATTTAAGACTGCTTAGGTTAACTAGAAAAATTAACATTTACATATTAAATTGATATAGAAAGGACGTATTAAAATGGACCCTAATCAAGACTTAAAGATTACAAGAATAAAACGTGATCCGTATTTTAGCATGAAAGATGCTCATCTACATAACTTTTATGAAATGTACTATCTTTTATCAGGTACAAGACGTTTTTTTGTGAATGATACTTTATACAATGTCTCTAAGGGAGAACTTATATTGATTGAAGAAGGGGCTCTGCACCGGACTACCTACATCTCGGGTGGTTCCCATGAACGAATTTGTATTACCTTTTCCAAATCCTTTTTACAACCTTTGTTTCAAGAATTCGGTGAGGAAGCTGTATTAAAGTGTTTTTCGCAACCATATGTACGAATACCTCAGAGCAGACGCGAGTATTTTGAAGACTTAATCTCAAAGGCACATCGTGAAATGATGTACCAGGATACCTATTCCCTCTATCTCGCAAGTAGTCATGTGTACGAACTCATTTTATTTATCTTACGGTTAAATTCTATCTCAAAGCAAGATGACATTACTCCGTATGACGCTTCCCCAGATGATCAAATCATGGAAAAAGCGGCAAAATATATATGCAGTAATTATCAATCCCCTGTTACTTTAGAAGAGACTGCAGCTTACTGTAATATGAGTACTACTTATTTTTCCAAAAAATTCAAGGCCGTGACTGGGTTTGGTTTTAAAGAATATTTGATTAGTATCAGAATAAGAGAAGCATCGAGACTTTTACTTCATACGAAGTTACCTATCACAGAAATCGCATTATTAAGCGGTTTTAATGATAGTAATTACTTTGGCGATGTCTTCAAGCGTATGAAAGGGATTTCTCCATGCAAATATCGTAAAAATAAAGAGATAGTGTAGATAATACAAAAGTCTATCTTAGTTATTCTATCATAAGATAGAGAAAAACTAAGATAGACTTTTTATATAAGCAATAATTTTCACAAACAATATTTTTTAAAAGAGGTTAATAAATTGTTACAATAAAAACAGAAATCTTATTTGATTATTTCAATTTTTCTCGTGTCCTTCAATTTTTTCAACCGCATTTATTTCTTCATTTTTTATTTCCCAATGGATTAAAAATGTTAAAGCAGCTCTTAATAATATAATGCTACCCACAGTAAGAATTTCCTGAAAATCTCTTACAATAACAGTACGCAATATCTCGCTTCCAAGCTTAAACTCTAACCCCATTGCCATACCTTTGGCAAGATTTAGTCTTGTTAATTCATTCCTCCGAAAATATTGAAATACTCCACGTATTCCCGATAATATTAAAATTAATACACCTACGTATTCAAACAAAAGAATTGCTATATCAACGATAACCCTTAGCGTTTCATGTAAAAACTCCATTGTTCTCCCTTTCTGATGTACCCCATATTTTTCTTATGATATTATTTTTAGTTTTAGTTTTCTGCTGTTTGAAGTGTAAAAACGCTTGTGGATATGGTATTTTTACCCCTGAAACAGTACAGAAAGCTTAATTCAACTTAGCTTGCTTTCCTTCTTATAAGCAATCTTTTAAGATATTAACAACATCCTCTTTTGTTAAAGAAACGAAAGCGTCCCCTAAACCACCGAATCTTACCGCTTTTTCTGCCATAATATCTAACTTAGAATCATCAATTCCAACTTCTTTTAACGTCATTGGAATACCGATTTCTTTAAAGAACTCTTCTGTTTTGTCAATTGCCTTATGAGCTACCTCAAACTTATCCTCTTCCATCGGTAAATCCCATACATTATGACCGTAAGTTGCAAATTGTTCTACCGTATCATCATTTAATATATATCTCATCCAACGAGGTGTTACAATTGCAAGGCCTACACCATGAGTAATATCATAAAATGCACTTAATTCATGTTCAATCGGATGACAGGTCCAAGCATGAGACTTTCCACTACCGGTTAATCCGTTTAGCGCCATACTACTTGCCCACATTAAGTTTGCACGTGCTTCATAATTTTCAGGCTCTTTTAGTGCAATCTTACAGTATTTAATACAAGCTTTTAAAATTCCTTCAGAAAAACTATCTTGAATATAAGCATCCTTTACTTTACCAAAATAAGCTTCAAAAATATGTGACATAATATCTGCGGTTCCTGCTGCTGTCTGAATTGCAGGTAATGTAAATAGGTAAGTCGGATCTAATATGGACGCCTGTGGAATCACTAATTTTGAAGCAGTTCCAAACTTCTCATTTGTCTCTAAATTAGAAATAACTGCATTCTTATTCATCTCAGAACCAGTTGCAGCCAAGGTTAAAATTGTTACGAGTGGCAGTGCTTTCGTAATAAGACTTCCATCTAATACAAGATCCCATGGATCATTATCATAATAATGTCCTGCTGCAATCACCTTACTACAGTCAAGAGTACTACCTCCACCAACTGCTAGAATAACATCAACGTTATTTTCTTTACACAGTCTTACACCTTCACGTACTGTTGTGATTCTCGGATTTGGCTCTACTCCACTAAGTTCAATAATATTCCAACCTTTTAATAATGTATAAACCTTATCGTATATTCCATTTTTCTTTATACTTCCGCCACCATAAACTAAAAGTACTGTTTTTCCATAGTCATTCATTACCTCAGGTAGCTGATCGATCTGATTTTTACCAAATAACATTTTGGTATATGCGTGAAATACATAATTCTCCATATTTTTCTTCATCCTTTCCTGATTTCGTAGCGACTACCATTAAAATGGATCGCAAATGTGCATCCATAGCCTAGTGCTTTTAATTCAATTACAAGAAAAAGCACACTTCATGAACTTTTCTTTGCCATGAATAAGGGTATCTGTACTTTAATACAGATACCCTTATTCTAATTGATATATTTAATTAATGCAAGTGTCATCCTTACACTCTTCATAATGTTCAACCTTACACTCTTCCTTATGTATCAACCTTTCATTCTTCCTAATATATTAACCTTTCACACTTCCTAATGTAACACCTGCAATGATATACCTTGATAAGATAAAATACATGATTATCAGAGGTATGATTGCCATACATATTGCCACATACTGCTGGGCTAAAGAGAAATTCTGATAACTTGCAGAACGTAGTCCTGCCATCAGAATTGGTACTGTCTTTTTATTCTGCGAAGATATAACAAGTGCAGGAATAAAGTAATTGTTCCAACTACCTACGAATGAGAAGATTGCTTGTACTGAAATCGCAGGTTTCATAATAGGCAAAATAATTGTATTGAATGTTCTAAACTCTGATGATCCATCCGCTCTTGCAGCTTCAACGATTTCTGTAGGTAATACACTCTCCATGTACTGTTTCATAAAGAAGAATGTAACCGGAGAAGCGATTGCCGGTAAAAACAGAGGATACAGGGTATTTCTCATTCCAATCTTATCAATTAAATCAAGAAAACCTAACGCAGATACCTGAGCTGGTACCATCATGACAAACATGATAAATGTAAAAGCGTATTTTTTCAGTTTAAAATCATACATATGAATTGCATATGCAGTCAACGTAGAAAAATATGTTGTTAATACTGCGCTTAACGTAGCAATTAACAAACTGTTACGCATACCACTGCCAATCGTGAATGTCGAGTTTTTAAGAACATCTTTTATATTCTGGAATAGATTTTTACCTGGGATTAGTGAGAAACCAGCGGTAATTTGAACATGGCTTCTCGAGGCGTTTACAATTAATATGTAAAATGGAAACAAGCAAATAATGGTGAGAAATATCAATAGGATATATGACAGAATTCTGCTTGTCACAACACCGCCAACTCCACGTTTGCTTTTATTCGGTTTTGTGTTTGCTTTTCTATTATCCATCATTCCGTTACTTCCTTCTTTGCTCTTCTCTTATTTTTTTCTTAACTTCATCATTACCTGTCTTATTCATCATCGAACGATATACAACAACACTACAAAGAGCTGTCAACATGAATAAGATTACTGAAATCGCACCGCCATCACCATAATTTAAGCTTGGTGATAACTTACTATTTAATAACATTACAACCGTTTTACTAGTATTATTCGGACTTCCAGATCCACTGGTTAAAATCTGTGGGACATCAAACATCTGAATACCACCGATTAAAGAAGTAATCATTACATAACTTAGGATTGGCATTAATAAAGGTAATGTAATCCTTTTAAATACTTGGATTGGTTTTGCACCATCAACATAGGCTGCCTCAAACAACCCCTGATCAATTCCCATAATACCTGCCATCAGCATGATTGTTGTATTACCAAACCACATGAGAAAATTCATGAGTGCGATTATACCACGTGTTCCAGTTATTCTGGAAAAAAATCGTATTGGGTCTCCTGCATTCACAAAGCCAAACTGGATTAACAACTGATTGACTGGTCCATCTGGTGAGAATAAAGTAAAGAATAACATAGCGAATGCTGATGCCATAATCAAATTTGGCATATAGATAACTGATTTAAAAAATCCTTGCCTCTTTAGTCTCAAACGATTACTTGTAAATAGTGCTGCTAATAGGAGAGAAATTAAAATCTGAGGTATGAACCCAATGATCCAAAGTATCATTGTATTACCGAAATATTTTAAAAACTCGGACTCAGTAAAGAGTTTAAAAAAATTCTTTAGCCCAACAAAATTCGGGCCTACCTTTGACAATCCCCCATTCGCCCAATATAACTCAAAGAAGCTGTAGTAAAACGTTGAAAGTAATGGTATCAGTGAAAAGATCGTATAGGTTACAAAGAATGGTATTAGGAAAATATATCCCCATTTTGAATAATTGACAAATTTTTTCGATTTCTTTGGATTCTGCATAGGATACCTCACAAATTGCGCTTTATTATGAGTTGCACCAGCAGAACTGTGCGCGCTTTCAATCCTGCTATTGTAAAAGGAGAGATGCCTTTTTCATCAGCATACTATCCATATTAGTACAGCAAGGCGATTCAAACCACCTTGCTGTACCGAAATAAATGTTTTTAAGTTCTTTGGTTATTACAAAAACTATATCTTATCCGTTACACTATGAGCGATTTCGAACTCTTCTCTTATTTACTAAGTTCTGGATGCTTTCCTAAAACTTCTGTATAGAAGTTATCCCAAGCCTGCTGTTCTGTTACAACTCCTTCAAAGTAGTCTTTCATTGCTAATTGAAGTTTTTCAGTCATAGTCTGATCAAAAGGTGATGCTGCAGAAATATGAATATCTTGTGCAGATTCAAGTAATACTTTGATATGATTCTGACCTCCTAAGAAAGGATATCCAAAATCACTGTTAGCTAGTTCTGTCATAGCTGCTACATTGTTAGTAAAATCACCAAATTTGTTAGTAATCTTAACAAGTGTATCTTTATTGCATGTCATAGTTAACATAATATCTTTTACGATATCGATATTATCTGTTCCTGCTGCACCACAAATCCATGTACCACCCCAGTAAGATCCCTGAGGCCCTTTACACATAGCCCAGTCACCGTAACCACCGTTACCAATTTCTTTTGGCTGATTTGGATCATCAAGTGTGTAATCCATGAAGCAGAAATCCATAAACCAAGCCGGTCCAAAGTAGCCAAATACCTTACCGTCTTTTGCCATCTGAGCAGTTGACTCTGCTGACCATAAGCTAGCTTTGTTATTGTAACCTTTATCTGTATATGTCTTAGTCTGCGATACCCATTGTTTGATCTCATCATCAACTACGATCTTATTGTTATCATCAATCCAAGGCAATTTCTTGTTGTTAGCAAATACACGATAATCATCATCATAGCCAGATAGCATGAAGTTACCTGCATCTTTCATCTTCGCAGCTACAGCATCAAATTTTGTCCAGTCTGAAATCATCTCTTGAACCTGATCAGGATCGTCTGTTCCTAACACTGCTTTAGCCATGGATCTTCTATAAAGAAAGCCCATTGGACAAGACTGCCATGAAACACCTTTAAGAGAGCCATCAACCGTAACAACATCCTTTGTGTATTGATATTGTTGAGAAAGATCGTCTTCTGTTAGGCCAATATCCTTCACAACATCCAAAGTATAGTCAGTACCAACATACTTTAATGCATAGTCAGCTTCTATCAGGAATAAGTCAATTCTATCTTCCGGTGAAGCAGAGGCCTGTTTTTGTAATGCTTCATCGAGCTTTGTCTGGTATACATTGTCTTCATTAGGATTGATAACCCAATCGACCGTTACGCCAGATGGAATTTTACTAGCATAATACTCGTTGAATCTATCCTGGAACTCAGTATTCCAACAATATATTCTTAATGTCTTACCGCCAGTAGACCCAGCTGTTGTCTTCTCTTTGTTGTCACCACTCTTACCATCAGTTGAATTATCTTTTGTATTCTCTTTGTTTGTTTGGTCCTTGTTTGCTTTTTGGTCGTTCTTACCGCATGCTGCAAACATAGCACAAACCATGGTCAAAACCATGAGCATAGCTAATGCTTTTTTCATCTTTTTCATATCAATACCCTCCTTTAATTTTGCATTCTATTAATAAATAATACAAATGCCTATGTTACCTTGATTGTCTTTAATCGACAATCGATTGCCTTGATGGGCGATTCAATTCGGTGCTAGTTACATAGCCAACTGAACTTCCCTTCATCAATGAGACCTTTAGGTAAACATTTGAAATAGAGGTTACCATAGGTCTCTCAATCAAATTAATTAACTGCTTTGCTGCTTCTGTTCCAATTCTGTCAGTATCCTGTCTTATCGTAGTAAGCTTCGGTTCTAATGCCTGTGCCACTGAAATGCCATCGTACCCTGCAACAGAGATATCTTCTGGTATCCTTAAACCGCTTCTTCTGATTGTATTCATAACTCCAAGCGCTGAATAATCATCTGGAGCAATGATACAGGTAGGTGGGACTTGTAAATCCAGTAATCTCTGTGTCAATAAGCCTGACGTATCAGAATCACGATAAATTCCTTCTACCACATATTCGTTCGGTATAGTTAAACCATTTTCTCGTAAAACCTGGTAAAAGCTTACCAATCGATTATGCGTAACCGATGAATTCGTGCCATGAATGTATGCTATTCTTTTGTGACCCTGATCAATTATGTACTGTGTTAACTGCCTCATTCCTTCCATATTATCAGAAAGAATCGATATTGCCTCATTATAGATATGATCAATGACTACTACAGGAATCTTTGAATTCACAACCTGTTGTATCTCATTGTCAAAGAAATCTGCACAGCAGGCAATACAAACACCATCGAAATTCCGATAACTGCAATGTTCCAGAAAAGTCATCTTCCTGTCACCAACATTATGCTCAATAAAGTTAATGTCGTATCCCTTGCCCGTAGCATATTCGTTGAAGGAAGCTAAAATATGAGCGAAGTATTCATTCCTGAGTCCATGATTGAACATCGTGGAAAATAATACTCCGATATTATAAGTTTTCTTCGTCTTCAATGCCCTTGCATTCGAATCTGGAAAATAACCAATCTCATTGGCTGCTTTCAGGATATTTCGCTTCGTTTCCTCTCCAATATCCTTATAGCCATTCAATGCTTTGCTGACAGTGGAAACGGAAACACCACATTTTAATGATAAGTCTTTAATCGTCGCCATTTTTACCACCGCTTCTTAGCTATATCGTTTTCGTAATTTTATTATATAGCAGTTTATACAAAATATCAAGTATTAATTTTATTTATATATTGATTATTACTTCTTTATTCCATATATAGGAATTTTATTGCATTCTTTTTGACATGATACATACAAAAACAAATCATTCTACTATAGTTTTCGTTAATAAAGCGAAATAAATATGGCTATTTTCTTAATTCCGTTTATCTGAAAATTGTAAATTATACCTAAATTCATTATATTTGACGATTTATTTGAATTAAACACAACTATTTACACATTATTTAATCATAAAACCGAATCAGAGACGTGACGAAACGTTTCGCTATGTCTCTTTAAAATTTGATGCCATATTTGTTTTTTCTTCCATTTTCGAAAATTTTCATAACAAAGAAATTTTTAGTTTAAGTATTTGCTTGTTACCCTGGATTCATCAGTAAACAGTGTATATGTTCCCTGTCAGATATAGAGTGAACATGCTTATTCTTGCCTCAATTCTGTCTATTTCCCGGATTTCTTATGTATTTAGACTTCTGCAGAGCCCGCACTTTGACATCAAATTTCACATCAGTTCGTATGATATAAATCTGGCGGGTAGAATACTACCCGCCAGTCTGTTAATTCCTATCTTACATGCTTATTTATCCATAAGATAGTTTCTCATATTTTTTAATGCATTTTTTTCAAGTCTACTAACTTGTGCTTGTGAAATTTGAATTTCTTCAGCTACTTCCATCTGAGTCTTTCCTTGAAAGAAACGAAGATTAATAATATTATTTTCTCTTGGAGATAATCTCGCCATCGCTTCCTTTAATGAGATTTCTTCCACCCAGTTTTCTTCTTTATTCTTTTTGTCACTTACCTGGTCCATAATATATAAAGTGTCTCCACCCTCTGAATAGACAGGCTCATACAAAGATACTGGGCTCTGGATTGCATCAAGTGCTGCCACAATATCTTCCTGACTAATTCCAACTTCATTTGCAATCTCACAAACCGTTGGTTCTTTATCATTTTTCTTAAGAAGCATTTCTTTCGCATAAATTGCTTTATAAGCAGTATCCCTTAAAGAACGGGATACACGGATCGCATTATTATCTCTTAAATAACGACGTATCTCACCAATTATCATTGGTACTGCATAGGTTGAAAACTTTACACCTTGCGTGATGTCAAAATTATCGATTGCTTTCATTAAACCAATACAACCAATTTGAAACAAATCGTCAACATTTTCATTACTATTTGAAAATCGTTGTATGATGCTTAGCACCAATCGTAGGTTTCCTTTGATATACAGCTCTCTAGCTTCCTTATCACCTTGCTTGATTCTTTCAAATAAAGCATCCTTTTCTTCACCCTTTAACAACGGCAATTTCGATGTATTTACTCCACAAATTTCTACCTTATAAAGAGCCATAATGAAACCTCCCAGATTAACCATTTTATTCTGAAGTCATAATAAAATGATTTACCGGAAGGTCTCTTTTTATACGATATTTCTAATGTTATTTTTTGTTAATTTTATCCTTTTATTCACATCGTAGCATTTCCTTTTTTAAACGCTTAATTATCTTCTTCTCCAAACGAGAAATATAAGACTGCGAAATCCCTAGCATATCTGCCACTTCTTTTTGTGTACGTTCGTTACCATCTGCAGTGTTTAAACCAAATCGTAACGAAACTATAATTTTTTCACGGTCATTTAATTTAGAAAGTGCTCTACCAAGGAGTTTCTTATCGACTTCGTCTTCTATGTTTTTGTATATTACATCTTCCTCCGTACCAAGGATATCAGACAATAACAATTCATTACCGTCCCAATCTACATTAAGCGGCTCATCAATAGATACCTCAAGCTTTGTTTTACTATTTCTACGTAAATACATCAGGATTTCATTTTCGATGCAACGAGAGGCATAAGTAGCCAATTTAATATTTTTATCCGGATTAAACGTGTTTATCGCCTTAATTAGCCCAATCGTCCCTATTGAGATTAAATCCTCTACCCCTACGCCTGTATTATCAAATTTTTTTGCTATGTAAACTACCAGCCTTAAGTTATGTTCTACTAGTAATGATTTCGCCTCCACATCATCCGGTGTACCAAGTTTCATAATTGCATCTGCTTCTCTCTTGGCATCCAAAGGAGCCGGCAAAACTTCAGCACCCCCAATATAGTGAATTTCCCCTTTTTTCTTCAAGAATAACTCACGAAAACTTGGTATCATACGGAACTGAAATTTATTTTGGATTGTGATTTTTAATAGCATCTTGGCAAGCTCCCTTCTCATTTTCCCATTTGACTTTCCTGTCCACCTATAATCCCCAAAAGATCTGTATGTAACAATACCTGATAGGCCTCCCGATTTGCAAATCCTTGATTTGACAAAGCAGCGACAACTTCATGATTACAGATACAGTCATTTGAATTACTTATAATAATCTTCTTCAATCGGATTCCAAATAAAAGACCGTTATGTTTACCAACAGAACTATACGGAATAACGCGAATACGATTTGGATGTAATTCCTTTAATTGATTCATTTCTTTCTCTAATAGTTTTTCATCCACGACTATTACTGGTTTTCCGGAAACCGGATCTCTTAACGAGTTCCCTGTATCCATTAATCCCTTGCACAAAATAGGCTCATCCTCTATGTAGAGCTCTACTGAGTACAACTCTTCTTCCTTCTTTCTATTTTGCCTCCATATTATACAGACGAAGCTAAAAAGCAACAAAGTAATGATAGTGATGATGACAATCGTAGCAGTCCTCTTCTCTCCTTGTAATAACTCTTGATACATGAGATTTAAGTAATATCTTGTTTGGGTATTTAGATAAAGTGAATTCACCATTCCTCCAAGAACAAAGGTGGTTATTAGTAATACAAGATAATTACTTATAAATGCACGCTTATTTTGGACTCCAAAAGTAATCATAGTCATAAGAAAGCCAGTCAATCCATAACCTATGAGCAGATATAAAAAAATATCTGACATAAAATATATATTGACCAAACACGATAATGCGGCACCAGCAATAGAACCAAGAACTAATCGATATAGTTTTCCTTCCTGGCGGCGCAATCTTTTCACAATGATTAATAAAACTAGATCCATAACAAAGTTAACAATAAAGAGTACATCGATATATACTTCGAGTTGCAATGTTCACCCCGCCTCCATTTACTGGTTTTATTATACCGAATATGCTTGGAATATTTTGTTGTAATGTGGTATTTATCACAAAGAATTCATTTCCCATATTTTTTAACTTTCGATATTATTCGGCTTAAATAACCAGAAAAAATAAAAAACGGAATTAAAGCGCAAAAAAGCCTTTCAAGCGAACCTGGTATTTTGTCGCTTAAAAGGCATTTTTTTAAATGTATGACATGCACAATGCAAATTATTTATTTCTATTTTTTTGTAAAAACTCAGGTATCTTAATTCCACCTGACTCAGAAGGCGCATTACTAACTTGTCCAAAACTCTGATTAGTATAATTGTTTGGTTGTGGTTGTCTCACATAACTATTAGTATTAGTATTTGTATTTGTATTTGTATTTATCTGTGGATTAGTCACTGGCTTATTATATGTAGGCAGTGTTCCTGATGCAATACCTACTTTATTTGTAGTTGGTGCATCATTTCTCATAAAGCTTGGAGTCTTTACTTGATTCTTACTCCCCTTTTCCTCAAGACCTGTTGCGATAACAGTAATGACAGCCTGATCTGGGACTGATTCATCATACATCGCACCAAAGATAATATTTGCTGAATCTCCGGCCAGTTCCTGAACAAATGTTGCAGCTTCATTCGCTTCGATAAGACTAAGGTCACCAGAAATATTGATAATTACATGACTAGCGCCTTCAATGGTAGTTTCTAGTAACGGACTTGTGATAGCCTGTTTTACAGCTTCTGTACACTTATCATCACCGGTAGCTATACCGATTCCAATGTGTGCGATGCCCTTATCTTTCATAACTGTCTGAACGTCAGCAAAGTCAAGATTAATAAGTCCTGGTACATTAATAAGGTCTGTAATACCCTGCACACCCTGTTGCAATACCTCATCTGCTTTTCTTAAAGCATCTGGCATTGTAGTACGTCTGTCAACTATTTCTAATAATTTATCATTCGGAATGACGATTAAAGTATCAACACTTTCTTTTAACTTCTCAATGCCATTCACCGCATTATTCATACGTTGTTTTGCTTCAAACTTAAATGGCTTAGTCACAATACCTACTGTAAGAATTCCCATGCTTTTTGCAATAGAAGCAACAACTGGTGCAGCACCTGTTCCAGTACCACCACCCATTCCGCAGGTTACGAACACCATATCAGAACCTTTGATAATTTCGGTTAATTCTTCCCTACTTTCCTCTGCTGCCTTTTCACCAACCTCAGGCTGTGCTCCAGCTCCAAGTCCTTTGGTAAGTTTCTCACCAATTTGTACACATTGAGGAGCCTTACAATTTTTTAAGTGCTGCTTGTCCGTATTTACACAAACAAATTCAACACCCAATATATTTTCTTCAATCATACGGTTTACCGCATTATTACCTGCTCCACCAACTCCAATTACAAGTATCTTTGCAGCAGAATCCGATTCATTCATTCTTATCTCAAGCAAGGTAGTTCCTCCTTTTTCATCATCCTTCTATTTTCATCATAGTGACTCCTAGTCACGTACTGCAGATTGATGTTTTTCCTGCTGAATTTTGCAAGTACAACATATTGTGTCATACCGCTTCCAATATAATTATTCTATACTATATAATATCTATAAATTAAGAAAATATCAAGTAGTATTTACAATTTTTATACAAAAATGTATTTAATTTAATGGTTTTGAAATTATATTTTTAACTTAATTGAAAATTCAAAATCCACCCTATACCCTGACCACTGGAATTTAGTCTACAAGGTGGTATTTACTCTTTCTTTTCACCAATTATATTCTTATTATTCTTGCTATAGTTTTTCATATCAATACTTTTTAGTTTTTTATCTCCAGCAGCTTCCAGTATATTTTTAAGAGCTGCTAGTTGCTCATCATAAAATTCTTTTCGTCCTAATGAGACTTCAATACCATCTGAGGTTAAGGTTAATTCATACTCAGAATTGAATCTCATCGCATCAATTGGTAATTCATTCTTCTTAATCAGTTTCGTAACATTTAAGATAGTCTCAAATAAACCTTCTTTTTGAACCTCAAGCTTTTCATGTAATACTAATTTATTAAATTTTAGCCCTGTAACTTGCGGAATATCTTCTAATTTATCTTTTGTGCTTTCCACAACAATACCATCCATATCAAAATACAGGTAGCTACCCATCATTTCAACACAGCCTACTACCATCTTTTCATATACAGTGACATGAATCGTATTGCGATTCTCCATAGAAACCACTACTTTTTGCACAAAAGGTATAGAAACAGGTTCACTAAAACGCTGTCTAAGATAATAAAATAAGGTAATTTGATCCGTCTTTTTCGTTATCAATCGGTTTTTTATTTCCTCTTCTGTATATCTTGTAGAACCTTCTACGATAACATTTTCTAAACGAAAATTCATAAATAGGACAATTACCGCAATCAATATAATAAGAAGTATCGCTAGTTTTATAATTAATGCTGGACTTCGCTTCCTTCTTACCTTCCTTTGTAGTTGCCTTACCATAGAAAGTAACCTCCAACTTATTTATTTACACTAATCCCATGTTTGCTAAGTAGGCATTGTGAAGTTTAGAATTTCTCAGGCGGCATCTTTCGTCGCCCTAGAAATTCTCTTCACACTTAAAACCATGCCCACTTAGTAGGCCGGAAGTCTGTGCCAAGGATTACGCAGACACAAACTGCTGTGAAACTTAGAAATTCTTAGTCAGCGTATTTTGCTGGCTTAGAATTACTTTTTACACTTGTAACATTCGAATATTTGCATTTAAGTTTCGCAAGTCCTTACAGATATCAACATACCCTCGTTCTACGTACTCTGTATTACGAATCACAGTAATTCCTTCTGCTGTTAATCCTGCAATGATTAATGCTGCACCGCCACGCAAATCTTTAGCAACAACTTCCGTACCCTTTAATTTTCTTAATCCCTGAACAATTGCTCTTTTTTCTTCTATATTAATGAGGGATCCCATGCGATTTAATTCCTCAACAACATTGAAACGAGCTTCAAATATACGCTCCTCGATTACACTCTCACCGTAGGATACTGACATTAGACTTAAAAACTGTGATTGCATATCGGTTGGGAATCCTGGAAATGGCTCTGTAATGATAATGCCTGGTGATTGTAAAACGCCACTCCTTTTAATAAATGCTTTATTTTCCCGAAGATCAATCACACATCCCATCTTTCGAAGCACATAGATAACTTCTGCCAAATCTCGTTCAATTACGCCATGAATCACGGCATACCCTGACGCTGCAGCTACTGCAGTCAAATATGTTCCTGCAACAATGCGATCTGGTGGAACTTGATAGCTTGTATCATGTAACTCATCTACCCCTTCGATACGTAAACAAGACGTACCTAATCCAGAAATTTTGGCACCAGACTGAATTAGAAACTCACATAATGCAGTAATTTCTGGCTCTCTTGCTGCATTCACTATTTCCGTAATTCCCTCAGCTAAAACAGCTGCCAGTAAAACATTTTCAGTAGCCCCAACACTTGGTGATGGAAACTCTATTCTTGTACCCCGTAGTCTTAAGACACTACAAGTGAGGACATTATCTTCATCCTCTAAAACTACGCCCATCTTCTCGAGTGAATTTATATGGATATCAATCGGTCTTTTACCAATGGTACATCCTCCCGGATACGAGATTACTGCTTGTTTGTTTCTGCTAAGTAGCGCACCTAAAAATAGAATGGACGCGCGAGTTTTCTTGGCAGTTTCCCCTGTGACCGGAATCGGATTCGCATTCGTAGCATCTATGATTAAAGTGCTGTTGTCCCATTTCACTTGACATCCCATATCCTCCATAACAAGGAGCATGTCACAAACATCAGAGATACATGGACAATCCTTTAATACAGTAACACCTGCATGCAAAAGAGAGGCTGCTAGGATTGGTAAAACGGCATTTTTAGAACCCTGTATAGAAACTTCTCCATAGAGAGAAGACAAACCTGAAACTACAACGGAAGACATAGTCATACCTCGAAATAGAAATACACTACTATCATATGCGATATCTTCCGATCGGTTACAGCATTAATAAGCCCTCCGTTGTCTAGAAGAATCAACGTTCATGTTCAATTTTATTTGAAACGCTAAGTACAAGCCCCATCTCAACCAATAAGACTACCAGAGAACTACCACCATAACTGATAAATGGTAATGGGATACCAGTCGCCGGAATACTATTTGTAACAACCGCCACATTGATTAATACTTGGACTGCAATATGTGTAAGTACACCGGTTGCTATTAAGCCACCGTAGAGATCAGGTGCATTAATTGCAATCGTAAACAATCTCCATATCAACAGTAAAAATAGCATAATAACTGCAATTGCTCCAAACATACCAAGTTCTTCACAGATTACGGAAAATATCATATCATTGTGCGCCTCTGGTATGAAGCCTAACTTTTGCATACTATTTCCTAATCCTTTTCCAAATAAACCGCCAGATGCTATCGCATATAAACCTTGTAAAATCTGATATCCTTTTGGATGAGTTTCTACATTACGCCATACTTCAACACGTTCTCCTCGGTAAGAAACACCGAAGACCAAAAACGAACCAGCGACAATAAATAAGATACCAGCTATAACAAAGTAACCTTTCTTTCTACTGGCTACAAAACAGATTGAAACCATGATAGCAGCAATAATTAATGCTGTACTAAAGTTTTCTACTACTACAAGTGCAAGCAGTGGACCTACAAAGGCTACCACTCGAACGAAACCGAAGAAGTTGTCAAGCCGCCTCGGCGCTAACTGAACTATGTATGCAGTAAATAATACTACACATATCTTTGTTAACTCGGAGGGTTGGAATTTTCCAAGACCTCCGAGAGAAATCCATCTTTGAGAACCACCTGTTGCTTCTCCGAAGATTAATACTACAGTTTGCAACAAAATACAGAGGAAAAACAGCAACGTTATCGGTCGTATTTTTATGATTGGTAGTCTCTTAATATAAATACGGTAATCTATCTTTGATACGATAATCATTATAGGAATACCAGCTATTGCAAAAAGCATTTGCCTACGTAAAAATTTCGTGGAATCATCATAATACTTCGCTGCATTGTACGAACTGGTACTATAAATCATCACTAAGCCGAAGCATACTAAGAATATAATCAGAAACAGTAGACTATAGTCATAGTAATTTTTCGTCCTTCTCCTCTTGCCCTGTTCCATCTCTTCCCTGGTCAAATGCTTCACCTCACACTACTTATTCATCTTTTAACGCATGAACATATTCCTTGAATAACATACCGCGTTCTTCATAATCTTTAAACATTCCCCAGCTTGCACAACATGGAGATAATAATACAGTTTCCCCTACACCTGCGTGTTCCGCGCAAAAATCAACTGCCTCACTTAGACTGTCAACCAAGACTATATTCTTAACACCTAGTCTTTTTGCTGCATTTGCTATCTTCTCTCTTGTTTGACCAAGTAATACAAGATAGGTCACCTTATCATCAAATGCCTTAATCCAATCATCGTAGTCAGAATCCTTATCGTAACCGCCACCAATTAAAAGAGTTTTGGTCTGCATTGCTTTGATTGCTTGAATGGATGCATCTGGGTTTGTTCCTTTCGAATCATTGTAGTATTTCACTCCTCGTTTCGTAGTTACATACTCGATACGATGCTCCACTCCCCTAAATTTTGTAACTGCTTCGCGAATAAAATCCATTGGAACTTTTAAGGCAATTGCAATTCCCACGGCTGCCATGACATTTTCATAATTATGCTTGCCAATGATCTGTAATTCATTCACATCGCACACAACGCATTCTTTCTCATCATCTCGGTAAATAATATGATTCTCTCGAAGAAACAATCCTCTCTCAAGTTCTCTTACACTTGAAAACCATAGAATCGTAGCAGGAATTCTCCCACTTACAGTTCGAAGATAGGAATCCTCATAATTCAAAATACAGGTATCTTCTTTTGTTTGGTTCTTTGTTATATTTACCTTGGCTTCAATATATGCTTCCATCGTATGATGGCGATTTAAGTGGTCTGGCGTGATATTTAAAATAGCAGAAACGTCTGGTCTAAAAGTTTCAATAGTTTCTAATTGAAAACTACTCATTTCTGCAACTGTAACAGAATCGTTTTCTGTATTTTTAACCATCTGAGTATATGGAACCCCGATATTTCCAACGACGAAAACACTTTTATAATAGGTTTTCATAATCTCACCTACTAAAGTTGTCGTCGATGTCTTACCGTTCGTTCCTGTAATGGCAGCTATCTTACCCTTCGAAAAGTTATAAGCGAGTTCAACTTCACCAATGATTGGTATCTCCGCACTCTTAAGTTCTTTCACATAATCTAAATCTGTTGGAACCCCGGGACTTAATACAACCACATCAAGTTCGGATTTTAGTTCAGATGATAATCCTCCGAGTATGATGTCCCCTTTATAATCTATAGGTAGTTTCTTGCTAATTTCTTCTTTGTTTATTTCTTCGTTTGCGTCATAAAGAATGGTTTGTGCCCCCTCCTGTGATAGTAATTCTATCGCAGAGATACCACTTTTTCCGGCACCAACAACCAATACTTTTTTACCAAGGAAATTCATATTTATCTCCATTCTGCAGCCATCTGCAAATTTGTGTGACAGCTATGTGCCAGGCGCACAAATATTTGCAAATTGAATTGTTTACAATTCTATATGTGAAAGATTCATTCTTTCACATTAATGCCTCTTTTTTACATAAAATCAATCTTCCTAATTATAGGCTATTCCAAATATAAAATCAAGTCGCTGTTCATCTTGATCATATCCCCCTCTAGTGGGAATTGCTCTTTCACAATTTCACCTTCCCCAAGGTAAGTAACCTCATCAAAGGAATAATCTTTCAATTTTTTTGCCACTTCTGCTTTTGTTAGACCTACAAAATTCGGTACTTCAAATTTACCGATATTATATTCTTCCAACTCTTTTTCACTATAAGCAGGTTCTATACCTAAATACGGTAGAATATTATCAAAAACTTCTGCAACAACTGGTGCTGCGATGGTACCGCCATAGTAGATTCCTTCCGGTTCGTCAATCAAAACAATTGCCATTACCTGTGGATTATTAGCAGGAGCAAATCCAATAAATGAGGAAATATACTTTCCAGATCTTCTTGGAAGTTTTTCAGACGTTGCTGTTTTACCTCCAATACGAAAGCCTGGAATATATGCTCTTTTCCCTGTTCCATCTGCAACAACAGCTTCCAGTAACATCTTCATAGTTTCTGATGTTTCTTTTGATATCACATTCTCCGTTGTTTTGAACGTAAGTTCTTTGATAACAGTGCCTTCTGCATTCTGTATATTAACTCCAAAGTGAGGTGTTATTAAAGTTCCACCATTTACAATTGCACTTGCTGCGGTAAGTAGCTGTAGTGGTGTAATTTGAAAAGACTGACCAAATGACATGGTTGCTAATTCTACCGCACCTACATTATCAAGCTTATGTTTAATTGAGTTTGCTTCTCCTGGTAAGTCAACACCAGTTTTATTTGATAGCCCGAGGCGATCAAAATATTCATAAAACTTCGTCGCACCAACTCTTGCACCGATTTCCATAAATACTGGGTTACAGGAATTCTTAATACCCTGTACGAAATCCTCACTTCCGTGTCCGCCTGCCTTATGGCAGCGAATCCTTCTGTCCTCTACAATCTTAAAACCCGGGCAATAGAAGCGGTCTGTTAATCTTACAACCTTTTCTTCCAGCGCTGCCGTTGCTGTAACTATTTTAAAGGTGGAACCTGGCTCATACGTATCACTGATACATGGATTTCTCCACATATTATTGAGTATATTCGTTTTTTCTGTACTACTTAGCGTCACTCCCTCGTACTTTTGTTTTAATTCTTCATTCAAACTATATGGATTATTTAAATCAAACTCTGGCGTATTTGCCATTGCATAGATTTCACCAGTTTGCGGATTTAATACAATTAAGCTAACATTATTAGCGCCTTTTGCTTCCATTACTTTTGTAGCAGCTTGTTCCGCATATTTTTGTATATTTACATCTAAACTTAAATGAATACTATTTCCCGGAATCGGTTCGATGCGGTTTTCAGCAGCACCGTCAATTTCAATTCCATGTGCTGTAGTTAGGGTGAGAATCGTTCCATTAACTCCTTGAAGGTATGAATCATACTCTACCTCAAGGCCGATAATGCCCTGATTATCACTTCCAGTAAACCCGATAACCTTAGAAGCTAACGAGCCATATGGATAAAAACGTTTGTAATCTTCATCCACCATAACACCATCAAGGGATAGATTACGTATGTAGTCGGCTGTTTCTTTGTCAACGTTCGACTTGATTCGTTCTATCGAGGAATACTTCTCAACCCTCTTTCGAACAGTTTCCTCTGAAAGGTTCAAGGCATCGGATAAGGCTTTTATTACACCCTCCGGATCTTTAATCTGATTATGAATAACGGAAATGGTACTTACTGGCTTATTCGCAGCAATGATCGTACCATTTCTATCATATATTGTTCCTCTCTCAGCTTTAATGCTTCGTTCTCTTTCATGTAACTGCCTAGCCTTGATGGCATAATTTTCTGAAGCTGCTACCATGAGATAAAATAATCTTCCGCAAAGATAGCAAGCGATAAAAAACACAGCGATAACAATAATTGTTATATTTTTTCGGTTAAATGATTTATACCGTTGCATACGACTCCAAAATGATTTTAATTCATTTCTATTTTATTATTGTATGCTCGTTGTTATGATTGTTTTCCTTTATTCTTAATATTTTCCAACCTGTTTCTTGATACTAATTTGCTATATCATCTGGAATAGCATCTGCCTCAGACTCATCAAAACCAACATAATCATTTTCACCATTTTTTCCTTGATTTCCTTGCTCTCCTTGCTGGCCTTCTCCTGGTTGTCCCTCTTCCCCATCCTTAATTACAGGAAGGTCCACTTTGTAATCGATTTCACCTTCTGGATATACTTCAAGAAACGGCAAGATATCCTTAAGGATTTGACTTGTTAGTGTTGTTGCAACCGTACTGCTTGCCTTCTTTGCTTCATCGTGAACTTCATCAATTACCACATATATTACTACTTGTGGATCATCAGTGGGTACACATCCAATAAAGGAAACGACATATTTTTTCGAAGTACGAGGAAGTTTTTGTGCAGTTCCTGTTTTTCCGCCAACCAGATATCCTTCCACCTGTGCCGGCTTCGCAGTTCCGTCGTGTACTGTTAAATACATAGCTTCACGAATGAATTCCGAAGTTTCAGCTGAAACTGTCTCATTGATAGGATATTGTTCTTTCTCATCAACCGTTGTCCCTTGGTCAGTAACGATTTCTTTCACAACATGAGGTTGATAGTAATGTCCTCCATTTACTAAGGAAGCGAATCCTGCCACCATCTGAATCATAGTAACATTAAAACCTTGACCAAAACTATTGGTAGCTAGCTCGGTAACATGTAACTTATCCTCAGAAATTAAGATACCCGCTGACTCACCCGGAAGATCTATCCCTGTTTTCTTGCCAAAAAAGAAATGATCTTGGTAAGTACTAAATAAAGACGCTCCCTCTTTCTCACCAATCGCCATCATGGATGGGTTACAAGACTTCATTAAAGACTGTGCAAGTGTTACCGTTCCATGCCTTGCATTACACCTGATGTTATAACCCCCTACTCGTAATACACCATTACACTGAAACGTTGTTTCTGGTGTAACCAAATGTTCTTCTAGAGCAGATGCTACGGTAAAAGGTTTAAAAGTGGACCCTGGCTCAAAAGTATCACTGATACTAAAATTACGCCACATCGTATTTAATGCCTTTTCTTTATCTTCCTCACTCATTGAGGCAACCTCAACCTCATCATAATACGCAGATAAATCGTAAGGATTATTTAAATCAAATCCAAAGTTAGTAGCCATAGCATAGATTTCCCCATTGTTTGGGTTAGAAACCATAACGCTTACATTATTTGCTCCGATTTCTTCTTGAAATTTTTTAATATGCTCCTCAACGATACGCTGTATATTAGTATCTATTGTTGATACAATAGTATAACCATTGATAGCTTCTTTTCTTGTTCTTGTAAGATTTAATTCAGAGTCATAAAATCCATATATTCTACCATTGGTTCCATTTAAACTACTGTTATAATATTCCTCAATCCCCCAAGTACCAACATCTCCTGCACTGGTATAACCGATGACTTGGGATGCGAGACTTCCATATGGATAGATTCTTTTATATTCTTCTTCAAACCATACACCTTTAATTTTCTTATTATCTTTTTGTAAATTCTCAAATTGGTCCACCACATCAATTGATACTTGCTTTAGCAATCTTTGATAAGAACTTGTTGATTTTTCATGGATTAACGATGTGACTTCTGCTGTATCTACTCCAAATACACTGCTTAGCGCCTCAACTGTTGGGTTTAAATATTCCTCATCAGTTAAGATTACCTTTGGCTCAATGATAACGTTATATACTTTATCACTAGAAGCTAAAACAACACCATTGCGGTCTAGAATACTCCCTCTTTGATAAGGAATTGTAGAACTTAAGAAGGTTTGTTGAGAAAGTACCCTTTTTTCATATCGCTCTTGATCCCTATTGTTAAGAAATACTAGGCGTGCGATAATAGCAATCATCGCACAAAGGATCATAAAAAACACAAACAACAATTTTGATTGCATATAGCCTTTGAATTTCTTTACCTTTGCTTTTTCTCTCTGCCTTGCCATTTTAACCTCAATTCTTTTGCATTTTTTCAAGTGTTGGAATACAACGTGCTATCTTCTTTGTATCTCACATCGTATCGGCACAATTTTATTTGAAAACATGACTATCATGATATTAGTACGAACTTCCTATCTAGTCAACAAGACATATGGACTAGATGGAGATTCCAAAACTCTAATCAAAGCGGATATTCGCGATCTGCTTATGCTACTTGCCCATAACCTGAAAAATTAAAAAGCAAGCAGTACGCCACCCGCTTTGATAATTTAGTCAAATGCGCATTGTCGTTTCCCACTTGCTCGCTTTCTATCTTTAAGGCAAGATACGGTCTAATAATGATCCCGTCTCTGCATCCGGTATATCCTTATGTTGTCTTACGTATCCCGTCTCACTATCTTTATACGGAATGATTTCATTATGATTTGGATGAACCATACCAAGCTCAGAAACAGCAATACGATAAACTTCGTTTAAGTCTACCTCTGGTCTTATACTTGCTTCTACTGCATCATTCTTATCCTTAAGTTTTGTTAATTGATTGGTTAACGAAACTACCTGCTTATCCAATTGCACGCTCTTTGATTGTGCTTCTAAATAGCTAAAGCAAGAATAAAGTGTAGCTACAATTGCTAAGGTCAAAAAGGTCATGGATATAAAGTCAATCCCACGAGTAACTCTAGGTTTTCTACTTGGCCTACTCTTCGGTTGATTATTTGGTGTTCTCTGCGGTACCCTAGGCTCTCTTCTTAGTGGTTCTTCATAACGATTATAATCTCGTTCCGGTGCTACCGATAATTTGCGTGCAGTACTTCCTGATACATAGGAGGTTTGATTATAATATTGTCTTTTTTTCGCGTCCATGCTGACTCCTCACTTTCATCATTTTTCCTCCATGATTGCGCATGCTATGCGCATATTCGAAGAGAAAGATATCTTTTTTAAAATTTCTTTCCTCTTTCTTTGGCAACTTATCGGTTCTATTCATGTTTTTCAAATACCCTAAGCTTAGCACTCTTAGATCTTTTGTTATATTCCAATTCCTGTTCACTTGGTAGGATTGGTTTCTTCGTAATATGAATTCCTTTTGGCTTTCTATTACATACACAAACTGGAAAGTTTGGAGGGCACACACAAGGATTTTCATTCTTACGAAATGCTGCTTTCACAATTCTATCTTCTAAGGAATGAAAGGTGATAATGCTCAATCTACCGTCCTCTTTCAGTAAATCAATCATATCTTCTAAGGTATTGGTTAATACCTCAAGTTCATGATTAAGCTCGATTCGAATCGCCTGAAAGGTTTTTTTGGCTGGATGTCCGGTATTCATCCGAATCTTCATCGGAATTGCCGCTTTTATAGCTTCCGTCAATTCATCCGTAGTTTCAAGTGGCTTCTCACTTCTCATTCGTACTATATGCTTTGCAATGTTTTTTGCAAACTTATCTTCACCATAATCCCTAATGATGCGATAGATTTCTTGCTCACTGTATTCATTCACAATATCTCTTGCAGTTAGCGAATTACGGTTATCCATTCTCATATCAAGAGGCGCATTCTCTCTATAAGAAAATCCACGCTCCGGAGTATCAAGTTGATAAGAAGAAACTCCAAGGTCAAGTAATATACCATCCACCTTATCGATTCCTAAATCTTTCAGCACCTGCTTCATATTGCAGTAGTTACTTCTAACAATTGTAACTTGATCAGAGAATTCCGAAAGTCTCTTCCCTGCTGCTGCAATAGCATCTTCATCTTGATCAATCCCAATATATCTTCCTTTCGGAGAAAGACGCTTTAATACTTCATAAGCATGTCCACCACCGCCTAATGTACCATCCACATAAATACCATCTGGCTTTATGTTCAAGCTATCTATGGTTTCCTGTAATAAAACAGAAATATGCTTAAATTCTTTTTCTTCTAAACTCATGTTTTACTCCCATCTTCTTTAGAGGTTGTCCTTTTTTAAAGGTTTACCTACTAAAAGCTTAAGCCAAACTCGGACATATGATCTGCAATCTCATCCATATTGTCGTAGCTATTGCTTTCCCAACGTTCTTTACTCCAGATTTCGATTTTGCTTAAAACACCTACAAACACGATATCTTTATCGAGTCCGGCATGCTGCCTTAAGTTACCTGGTATTAGTATTCTACCCTGTTTGTCCACTTCGCAATCAGCTGCACCTGCCATAAAGTAACGTTGTAACTGTCTGGCTTCCTTATTTCCTGGAAGATTTTTCAGTTGTTCTACAAAATGTTGCCATTCTTCGTTTGGATACACAAATAAACAACCATCCAAACCTACGGTTACAACAAAGTGTTCTCCGAGAGAATCCCTAAATTTGGAAGGTACGATGATTCTGCCCTTGGCATCAATTATATGATTATATTCCCCCATGAACATGCTCATCACCTACCATTTTTTCTCCACTTCGTACCACTTTAAACTACTTTTCACCACTTTGTACCACTTATGAATACATTCTACCCCACTTTTTTGAAAAAATCAAGCCTTAATTCAAAAAATAAAGTGGCGGAAACACCTTATTTTCCAGTGTTTCCGCCACTTTTTGACCTATACTATATGTTGATAGAATCCTAACGTTTCTATCATTTTTTAACTATATCTAGCC
Organism: Lachnoclostridium phytofermentans ISDg; assembly: GCF_000018685.1. NCBI lineage: Bacteria > Bacillati > Bacillota > Clostridia > Lachnospirales > Lachnospiraceae > Lachnoclostridium > Lachnoclostridium phytofermentans. Next base: position 3,046,514 of record NC_010001.1, read on the forward strand.
TAAAGAATCGAACATAAGCTTACGCTTTTCTTAAGAACCTTTAAATTCTTTCAATTTTCTTTAAAAAATCGCTTTCTTCAACCATGAGCATAATTGTAATTTGCTCTATTTTTATCTATGATTTTTTTAGACGCACTCTTTTTATCAAAAGGAACAAACCCGCTATTACTACTAGTGCACCAGAAAGAAGCTGTGAAACCGCAAGTGGGGAACCCCATAAGAATAGTTGATCGGTACGTAACCCTTCAATCCAAAAACGACCAAGTCCATATCCTAACAAATATATTGTTACAAGTTCTCCATCAAACTTCTTATGTTTTGAGTAGAAAATAAGAAAAATTAATAAACACAGGTTCCATACAGATTCATATAAAAATGTTGGATGAACTGAAATATATTCAGTACCACCAATCCACTTGGTATTATCTCTAATTTCCAGGATGCGTTTTAATGCCTCAGGTTTACCTGCATATTGGGTGGTTAAACTTTGTAGTGACCTTGTATAATCTCCACCAACATGTTTTAAGTTTATTTGCATTGATAACAATCCATCATAATACATACCAAACGCTTCGCGATTAAAGAAATTTCCCCATCGTCCTATAATTTGTCCTATTAATAAACCAAAGATACTAGTATCTGCTAATAATCCAAAGTGTATCTTTTTTGCCTTACAATATATGATTCCAGTTAGTGCACCAGCAATGACTCCGCCATAAATCGCTAAACCACCACTGCGGATATCAAAAACACTTAAAAGATTATCTTTATAATCAGACCAGCTGAAAATTACATAATAAAGCCTTGCTCCAATGACAGATATGATAATTGCATAGAGAGCAAAATCAAGGTAAGTTTCGGGATTTTGTCCAGTCCTCTTTGCTTGCCATTGTGCAAGCAAAACGCCGAGCACCATACCAAGCGCAATTACCATCCCATAAAAAGCAATATCAATACCAAATATTTTAATTCCTGTTCCTAGATTATGAAATCCTATACCCAATTTTTGAAACAGTATGTCTGATTTTTGCAACGATCGTCACCACTTTCCTTATACATTGAAACGGAATAATACTACATCTCCATCCTGAACTACATACTCCTTGCCTTCAGAACGAACTAATCCCTTCTCCTTAGCTGAATTAAAACTGCCGCATCCCACTAAGTTATCATAGCTTACAATCTCTGCACGAATAAATCCACGTTCAAAATCGGTATGAATTTTTCCAGCTGCCTGTGGCGCCTTCATTCCCTTCGTAATAGTCCATGCTCTTGTTTCCTTTGGACCTGCGGTTAGATAACTAATCAATCCTAAGATATGATAACTTGCACGAATTAGTTTCTCCAAACCTGACTCAGTTAATCCAAGTTCTTCTAAGAACATTTTCTTTTCATCATCATCAAGCTCTGCGATTTCTTGTTCAATCTGAGCACAAATAACAAAAACTTCTGAGTTTTCATTTTTTGCGAACTCACGTACCTGTCCAACAAATTGATTATCCTTTGCATCATCTGCAAGTTCATCGTCTTTTACATTCGCAGCATAAATTACCGGTTTATAGGTTAATAAATTATAAGAAGATAACATCTCTAATTCTTCTTCATCCTCTGTTACAAAACCTTTTGCTAGTTTTCCGTCCTCAAGATGTGCTTTCAATCTTGTTAACAATTCAGCTTCTTTTGCTAACAACTTATCATTTTTAGCACCTTTTACTACCTTACTATTTCTTCTCTCTAAAATTTCAAGATCAGAGAAAATTAATTCTAAATTAATAGTCTCGATATCACGTAAAGGATCAACAGATCCATCCACATGAATAATGTTACCATCTTCAAAACAACGAACAACATGTACAATAGCATCTACTTCACGAATATTCGATAAGAACTGATTACCAAGTCCCTCTCCTTTTGATGCACCTTTTACTAATCCTGCAATATCTACAAACTCAATTGCAGCTGGTAAAATCTTTTCAGAATTATATAAATCAGATAAAACTTTAAGACGCACATCTGGAACCGGAACGATACCTATATTGGGGTCAATCGTACAGAACGGATAGTTTGCAGATTCCGCTCCTGCCTTTGTTAAAGAATTAAATAATGTACTTTTCCCTACGTTTGGTAAACCAACAATACCAAGTTTCATTTTATTACCTATACCTTTCATTTGTTTTTCTAGTGAAATTTATTCAAGAAAATAAAATCCATCGCGAACTTTTTCTTATAATGAATAAATATATTTTGCATTTCTTTCTTAAGTATCCTTCGACTCAACTACGATAAGAACTCCCTTATCAAATAAAATCTGTGCTTTTGCTTCTATGATTTCATTACTGACACCGATACTGGTCCCTTGCGTTAAGTGATAGTTCGTAAGTGGGTACTTAAACCCGAGAAGTGTTACTTCTGTGACTTCTTCCGTAAAAGGAAGTAAGGAAACATAAGTTGATTTCACCTCATTAGCAAGAAGCGTAATGCTTTCCTTTATCAGGTATATTTTATTATTTTTATCTATTAGATAAGCTTGTATCCCCTGACATAATAATTTATATAGCATATGAAGATTCGCAAGGGTATGGTCAAAACGACCTCCTGTTGCTCCAAGAATGAAAATACTCTTACATCCTTCTTCTACAGCTAAATCTACCGCAACCTCTGTATCAGTTGCATCTTTTTCAGGACATAAAGTTACTATCTTTACTTTAGATTCCTCTTGATACTCTTTTAGCAACTCCTGGGAGACTGTATCAAAATCACCTACGATATGAGTCGGAGTTATCTTAAGATTATGAAGATAAGATAACCCGTTATCAATTGCTATTATTCGGTCAAAAGAACCTTCTTCTAAAGTTTTCATCGCAACTTCTGGTGAAAATTCTCCACCCGCAATGATGAGAGCTTTCATATTAACGAACCTCCATGTTGATGCTTTCACCTCTATTTTGATGAAAACTAAAACTTTTATTACTCATAGGATTGCATAAAATAAAATGTATTTATCCAATTTTTATTTACACATTACTCATTTATATACTACCTATTTAACTATTATCCATTTAAATATTGCCTATTTAACTATTACCTATTTCTGATTAGTTTGAAATATATTAAGAAATCCTTCTACGTTCTTTTCTATATCACCACGGAAAACAGAAGTTCCGGCAACTAATACATTAGCACCAGCTTCCATGATTTCCGATACATTTTCTAAGGTTACTCCACCGTCTACCTCAATGTCAATCGTAACGTTTAAATCATTCGCCATCTTCTTTAGGTCTCTTAATTTTTGAAGTGTTGAGGGGATAAATTTCTGACCTCCAAAGCCTGGATTAACTGACATGATTAACACCATATCAAGTTCTGGTAAGATATAATCAAGGACGGATAATGGTGTACTTGGGTTTAATGCAACACCAACCTTTTTTCCAAGCTCCTTCACTGCAGTCACTGTGCGATGAAGATGTTTACAACTCTCTGCATGTACCGTAATAATATCAGCACCTGCTTTTGCAAAATCCTCGATATAACGAATGGGCTCTTCGATCATTAAGTGCACATCAAATACCATGGAAGATTTATCACGTAGAGAAGTTATTACCGGCATACCAAATGAAATGCTAGGGACAAAATTCCCATCCATAACATCCAAATGCAGATAAGTTGCTCCTGCTTCCTCCGCCTTTCTAATATTCTCGCCTAAAGCACTAAAATCTGCTGCTAGGATTGAGGGTGATAAATGATACATATTTTTTCCTCTTTTCTGTCACGCATTTATGCGTGTGTTATTCTGTGTATCTAATAAAACCAGAAAGAATGAAAATGAAATTCCGATGGATTTCATTTTTATTCATCTGTGTGAAGTTTTAGAATTTATTAGGCGGCGTCTTTTGGCGCCTTAGAAATTCTCTTCACACTGTGCCTATTTAGTAGTAGGCCGGAAGAATAAAAATGAAATTCCAATGGATTTCATTTTTATTCTTCCAGTGTGAAGTTTTAGAATTTCTTAGGCGGCGTCTTTTGGCGCCTTAGAAATTCTCTTCACACTTCACACTTCACACTATATTAATATTTTTTCTGATTCTTTAATTCTTCGAATAATAACTTATAGTTTTCATATCTGCTTTCGCTTATCTTGCCTTCACTAAGTGCTTCTTTTACCGCACAGTCCGGCTCATTGATATGCGCACAGCCATTAAAACGACATTGTCCTAAATAATGATCAAACTCTGGAAAAAAGGTTTGTAACACTTCTTTCTCAATGTCTTTTAAATAAAGTGAGCTAAATCCTGGAGTATCTAATAAATACGTGTGTTCCTCCATATAAATTAACTCAGAGTGTCTTGTGGTATGCTTACCACGCTTTATTTTTTCTGATATCTGTCCAGTCTGCATGGATACTTTTGACTGAAGTCGATTCGTGAGAGATGACTTTCCAACACCGGAAGGACCAGCAAGTGCTGTTGATTTACCTCTAAGAACAGCCTTAACTTCTTCAATATCCCCTGCTAATGCATTTGTGAAAAGGATTTGATATCCTGTGTTTCGATAAACTTCCTCTACTTTTTTTCTTTCTTCTTCCTCTGCCTTGTCCATTTTGTTAAAGCAAATAATCGTTTGAATCCCTTGTTGCTCCATCATGACCAAAAAACGGTCAAGCAAGTTATAATTTGGTGCCGGATCTGATACTGCAAATATAATCATTGCTTGATCAATATTTGCAACTGCCGGACGTATTAACTCACTTTTCCGTTCTAAGATATCAACAATATTTCCTGTTTTTGAATCTTTATCAAGAATCTCAACCTCGACATCGTCACCGACGAGAGGTTTTATTTTCCGGTTTCGGAAAATACCTTTTGCTTTACATTCGTATTCTCCGAAACCTTCAATATAAACATAGTAAAAACCTGCAATACCTCTGATTATTTTACCAATCATTAATTTTTCCTCATTCCACCGCATACTTTCTGCGTATCTTATGTTTATGACGAGAGTAACGCAGGTACTTATCTTTTTTTAGAAACATAGTTTTACTTTTTCTTCTCTGCGCTTAGGAATACGCTCCAAGAACTGCCGTACGGTACATCGTCAATATACATTCTTACGATACCATCACCTTCTCGTATACCTTCCACTTTAATATTTTTTAACGCTTTTGGAAAATCATCATACGACAAATATTTTTGCATAATCAGCATTGATTCTCCATCTTGCTCAAGCTCAAGATAAACATCACCTGATTCGCCTTCTTCAAACGGATTTTCTGTAATTGTAACTTTTCCAAAATAGCCATATTCATCAGGAAGTGAAACGTCAGGAGTTGGTGTACTTTCAACACCAGTACTAATAGAGATATCAATTTTAGTATCTGCTGTTACTAATTCTCCAGCTGTTGTATTCTGATAGCATACAGCTCCCTTTGCATATTCAGAACTTGGAATATTGGAAGTTACTCCTTTTTGAAGACCTGCTTCTAATAATGCTTGTTTTGCCTGTTCTTCCGTCTTACCAAGTAGATTTGGTACTTTTTTTAACGCACTTACATCCGGTCCTGTACTTACTACTAAAGTTACCGTGGAACCTTTCTTTAACATGACTGGATTCTTAGGATCTGTCGCTCTTTCTGGAGTTGTCCGGATAACGAATTCAGCACCTATATCACTATTTGCCTCATCTTTACGTTCCACCTTAAAACCTAAGTCTTCTAATTGTTTCCTTGCTTGTTCGTAACTTCGATTATAAACATCGATTAATTCAACAGGTTGAGCACCAGCACTAATGGTTAAGATAATTGTTGAATTCGATGGAATCTCAGTACCAGCAGGATAATTTTGATTCATAACTAAGCCTTCTTCATACTCATCTGAGTATTCTTTTTCATCCGCCAACGTGACATTAAATAAACGTGATGCAAGCGTAAGACTACTAATTGCTGTGTCTCTATCAAGGCCTCTTACCTCTGGAACTTTTACAAGATCAGCTACTGGCTCTTCTGTTGGTTCTGGTGAAACAGTTACAGTAATGGATGGTACTGGAGTAATATCTGTATCCTTATTGCCCTTGCCCCAATCAAATATATTAAAGAAACGCGCTACAATAAATAATACCGTACAGCCTACCAAAACAGCTGCCGCTATCATGGAGATAATGAGTACTTTCTCCATTTTTGAGTCTACGGAATCAAGTTCCTCTTCTTCCTCTTTGGAAACTTTTTTTGTTCCCTTATCCTTTGCATTGTTATCAATAAATGTTACTGGTGTTTTAGCGGCACTTTTAATATGATTCATCTCATCATCTGATAAAGTGATGGTTGGAGAATCACTAACTACACCATTATTAATAACTACATAATCTCCATCTTTATTTATGATAGAGCGTTTTAAGTCACTGATTAATTCAGAAGCAGATATATATCTTCTCTCTGGCTTCTTCTGCATACATTTTTGTACAATTCTCTCAAGACTTACCGGTACATCTGGATTTAATTCACGAAGAGGGGTAGCCTCTCCTTGAATATGAAGAAGTGCAACGGATACCGTATTGTCTCCTGCAAATGGTACTTCACCACTTAACATTTCATACATTGTTACACCAAGAGAATAGATATCACTTCTCTCATCGCTGTATCCGCCTCTTGCCTGTTCTGGTGATAAATAATGAACAGAACCAATCGCATTCTGAGTAACAGTATTCGTAGATGCAGCCTTAGCTATACCAAAGTCTGTTACTTTTACTTTACCATCTCTGGATATAATGATATTCTGTGGTTTAATATCCCTATGAATAATGTGATTGTCATGAGCAGCCTCCATACCTTGCGCTATCTGAATCGCAATTCCAACTGCCTCTTTTACTTCTAACTTTCCTTTACGTTCAATAAATTTCTTTAACGTAATTCCTTCCACAAGCTCCATAACGATATAATATAATCCATCGTCATCACCTACATCATAGACATTTACTATGTTCGGATGAGATAAGCCCGCTACAGATTGAGCTTCTCCACGGAATTTCGTTACAAAATTCTTATCACTTGAATATTCCGGTTTCAATATTTTAATTGCTACATATCGATTTAACCGATGACATTTTGCTTTGTAAACATCCGCCATTCCTCCAGAACCAACTCTGTCTACAATTTCATATCTGTCACTGATAAACATTCCAGGTTTAATCATTTTATATACCTTTTACCTTTCCGGCTACACAAAAATGTCTGCTGAAACAAACAAGCTTATGTAAAAATGCCTCTCTTCTCTCCTTTTAATTACATCCCTCAATGCATCTTCCTATGTGCTTAATCAAGACGGATCAAAATGACAGCAATATTATCTTTACCACCATTTTCATTCGCTCTCTTCACTAACTCTTTCCCAGATGCCTCTAGATCGTCTTCATTACTTCTAATAATTGCAAGGATTTCTTCATCCTCGAGCATGTTCGACAATCCATCAGAACATAATAGAATGATATCTCGAGATTTTACACTAACTTCAAAAAAATCAGGTACGACAGTAAGGCTTGCTCCCACCGCTCTTGTTATAACATTTTTCTTTGGATGGAATCTAGCTTCACTTCGTTTTATCTCGCCTGTCTTTACCATTTCCTCAACTAAGGAATGGTCTTCTGTAATCTGCTTTATTGTATCATTTATTAAGTATAACCTGCTGTCTCCAATGTTGGCTACGTACATTAATTGATCCATGATTGTTGCTATAACTAACGTAGTTCCCATTCCTTCTAAACCAGTTTGCTCTCTAGCTTGCTTTAATAGTAACTCATTGGTTTTTGCAACAGCAGTATCCAACATACCAATTACAGTCTTCTCTTCACTTTCCCCAATGAGTTTTACCATTTCTTCCACACAATAACGAGAAGCAAAATCACCGGCGTTATGTCCACCCATACCATCAGCTACGATAAACAGGTTTGGAAGTGCTCCAACCGAACACTCATTACAATAGACATAATCTTGGTTGCTCTCCCTCTTTAGACCGATGTCAGTTATAGAATATGTGTTCATCCTATAGATTCACCTCCTGTACCATTGTCTTATCTGTATAGCTCTTTCTCAATTGTCCACAAGCTGCATTAATATCTGAGCCCATTTCTCTTCTAATAGTAACATTAATTCTATTTTTTTCAAGTATATTTTTGAAATTTTGTATGTTATTCCCCGTGGAACGCTTGTAATCTCTCTCTTTTATAGGGTTCACCGGTATTAGATTTACGTGACAATTTTTACCTTTTAAGAGTCTAGAAAGCTCTTTGGCACAAGCTGCGGTATCATTTACACCATCTACGAGGCTGTATTCATAACTGACTCTTCGCCCTGTCTTTTCGTAATAATAGTCACACGCATTTAATACATCTTGTAACTGATAACTATTTGCAACCGGCATTATCTTTGCTCTCTCTTCATCATTCGGAGCATGTAACGACAATGCCAATGTGATGGCAAAACCCTCTTCTGCTAAAGCCCTCATCTTAGGAACGATACCACAAGTAGAAACCGTTATATTTCTTTGTGAAATATTCAAACCATCCGAAGAAGAAATCATACGGATAAACTTAACGAAATTATCGTAATTATCCATAGGTTCTCCGGTTCCCATAATTACGATATTGCTCACTCTCTCTCCAGAAAGTCTTTGTATCTGGTAAACTTCATCTAACATTTCCGATGTTTTTAAGTTTCTTGTAAGACCGCCAAGAGTAGATGCACAGAAACGGCACCCCATACGGCATCCTACCTGAGATGAGATACAAACCGAGTTTCCATGATGATATTTCATAAGTACGCATTCAACTACATTTCCATCTGATAAGCGAAATAAATATTTTACAGTTCCATCCATCTTTGATTCATAGCGTTCTAAATCATTGACACAGATTAACTCATACTCTGAAGCAAGTTTCGCTCGAAGTTCTTTCGATAAATTCGTCATCTCTTCGAAGTCTCTTACTAACTTTACATGGAGCCACTCATAAATCTGTTTTGCCCTGAATTCCTTTTCTCCAATGATTTTTAAACTAGCTTTTAATTCTTCTAATGTAAGTGCTTTGATGTCTATTTTTTCAGTAATACTTTGCATTTTTACCCCATTCCCACGCATATTCTTTGCGCATCGTTTAAAAGAAAACCATGCCCGCTTAGCAGTAGGTGTGAAGTTTTAGAAATTCTTAGGCGGCGTCTTTTGGCGCCTTAGAAATTCTCTTCACACTTAAACCTTTCTAAATCTTGAGATAAAGAAACCATCTACACCGGATTTGTTAGGTAATAATTGTAGATAGCCTTGTTTTGATGTTTCGCACTGTAAATTCTCTGGTAGATAAGTATCAATGGATTCTGGTTGTAATTTTAATGTCTCCGTAATAAATCGTATATTGTCCTCATTTTCTTCTGGATTTATTGTACAAGTACTAAATATTAAGACTCCTCCAGGCTTTAAATAGGAAACGACAACAGTAAGGATGTTTCTCTGCAATTTTGCCAGTTCCGACATCATTTCTTTCGTCATATTGTATTTAATATCTGGTTTCTTTCCAATGACACCAAGGCCTGAGCAAGGGAGATCCGCTAAAATTATATCCGCTTTTTCTTTGACTGAATCATCGGGTACCAAAGCATCGAAAACTTTCACAGACACATTTTGATATCCTATACGTTCTAAGTTCTGTTCAATTAAAGCAACCTTTCTATCGGTCTTATCTCTAGCATCCACATGACCAGGATTTTTTTCTCCACCCGCCACAAGAAGAAGATCGGCCGCATGTAAGGTTTTACCGCCTGGTGCAGCACATACATCAATGATATAGTCTCCAGCCTTAATTCCAGCAATTAACCCAACCATCATAGAACTTTCATCTTGAACTTGAAAATATCCTTTTTGAAAACTATCAAGCACTGGCAATGAATTATAGGAAGTAATTCTTTTGGCATTCGTTAGATACGCACCGTCACGAACCTCTACTCCATCTTTTACCAAATTATCTACTAGTTCATCGATAGTAATTTTACTTTCATTGATACGTATTGATGTATCCTTTGGCTCTAAGAAAGCTTGTAACATTTCTTCAACCTGTTCTCTACGAAAGCTTTTTAGCCAAAATTCCACTAACTCTTTGGGCATTGAGTATTGATAGGAAAGCCTTTCTATTTCATTTAATTTACTAATATCGAATCCATTTGCTTTTTGAAATTCTCTGCTAAGATTTCTTAATATCCCATTTACGAAGCCAGACAATCCACCTAATCCTCGTTTTTTTACAAGCTTAACCGCTTCATCGCAGGCTGCACTATCTGGAATTTGTTCCATAAATTCAATTTGGTACGCTGCAATTCTTAATACATTTCGAATTACAGGCTTCATCTTTTTCACCTTAATCTTTGAAAACCGTTCCAAATCATAATCAAGTCTTAGTTTTTGTTCTAAAACCCCAAGGCAGAGCCTTGATATAAAGGCTCTGTCTTGCTTACTCAAGTCTTTGTAATTTTTTAAAGTTTCATTGATTACAACGTGACTTGGAAGCTTATCCTCATTAATTTTAAGGCACATCGTAAGTACAATTTCTCTAGCGTTCATAGTTCTCCGTTCTTATTTATACTAATCTCTACTTCTATTCCCAAATAGCAGAATCAAACGCAACAATTGTAAGATAGAAGCAGCGGCACTTGCAACATAAGTAAGTGCTGCGGCACCTAGTACTCTCTTCGTATCTCTGATTTCATCTCCATATAAAATTCCTGTATCCGATAATACAGCAACTGCTCTACTTGATGCATTAAACTCAACTGGTAAGGTAACTAATTGGAATATAACAGCTAAAGAAAACGCCAAAATACCAACGGTAATTAAAGTCTGTGATCCACCAATTATAATACCAGCAAAAATCAATGGCCAAGATAACGTGGCGCCCAAGTTTGCTACTGGTACAATAGCAGATTTAAGCTTAAGTGGAACATAACCTTTTTGATCTTGAATAGCATGGCCACATTCATGTGCTGCAACACCAATCGCTGCGACGGAAGAACTATCATATACTGAATCTGATAAACGAAGAACCTTACTTCTTGAATCATAATGATCTGTTAAACTTCCACTCACTCTTTGTATCTGTACATCATAAATACCTGCAGAATGCAAAATTCGTTCTGCCGCTGTTGCTCCAGTCATTCCTGACATACTTCGAACCTTACTGTATTTTGAAAATGTAGACTTCACTTTCATGGATGCTGCAATACTTAGGATGGCTCCTACAATAATCATCCAGTAATAAGGGTCAAAATAAAATCCGTAAAACGGTGATGCATAATATAAAAAATTTAACATCGTAACCTCATTTCTGCGCTGCTCTTAGTATTTTTTTAGGACAATGCATATCAAGTTTGTGTTGCAACGCAGACACAAACAATACATGAACCAATGTGAAGTTTTAAAATCTCTTAGGCGACGTCTTTTGGCGCCTTAGATATTCTCTTCGTACTCCCCAAATCATACCATGGATTCGTGTCTAAACTTTTAAAACTTCATTAATTTTTCATTAAAGATTATATTATACTATAATCTCTTTGATCGATATAGTGAGGAATCTTGGCAAACTAATAATTTTACATCGAAATGAAATAATTCACATCATGTTTTTTTATGGTGCTACTTTTAGTTTTAGTTTCTAATTTTCGTTTATTCCAAGGATATCGCCAGCATTTATTTGATAACCACGTAAAAATTCGCCAGCTAACATTTTCTTCTTTCCTTCTAACTGAAGCTCGTTAATTTTTAATAGCTTATCCCCAGTTTTCACAAAGATTGCTTCTTTTGTAACTCTTACTATACTACCAAATTCTGCTTCTTCAGCGTCTTTTATGATATCAGGGTCATGTGATACCTCTGCACTCCATAACTTTAAGGTCTTTCCCTTATAATAAGTATAAGCGCTTGGCCAAGGATTTAGTCCACGAATCATTCTCTCTATCGAATCGGCATCTTTCGAAAAATCAATTTTACCCATTTCTTTGGATAGCATTTTAATGTAAGTAGAATTGGAATCATCCTGCTTGGTATATGTGGCTGTTCCATTTTTTATTAATTCAATCCCTTCCAACAAAGCATCCCCGCCGATTACCGCTAATTTATCATGTAAACTGCCACCCGTTTCTTCCTTTGTGATATCAATTTCTTTTTTTAAAATCATATCACCGGTATCACAACCAACATCCATCTTCATAATAGTAACACCTGTTTTTTCTTCTCCATTTAAGATAACCCATTGAATCGGTGCACTACCGCGATATTTTGGTAATAAGGACGCATGAACATTAATACAACCGAAAGGCGGAAGTTCTAAGATATCCTTAGATAAAATCTGTCCAAAAGCTGCAACTAAGATAATATCTGGAGCCAAGGCTTTTAGTTGTTCCACAAACTCAGGTTCTTTCACACGTCTTGGCTGGTAAACAGGAATTTGATGCTTTAAGGCAACTTCCTTAACTGGAGGAAATGCCATCTCTTTTCCTCTACCCTTTGGCTTGTCAGGTTGTGTTACTACTCCTATTATTTCGATATCAGAAGAAAGCAGTGTTTCTAGAATCGTTGCTGCTATCTCTGGTGTCCCCATATAGACCGCTTTCATTCTCATCCCTCCTATTCTTCCTCTTCCTCATCATAACTAGTTACTTCATGTACTTCACCATTAACTTTTTCAACATATAAAATACCATCTAAATGATCGATTTCGTGACAGAACGCTCTAGCTAATAAGCCTTCACCTTCTACTTCAAAAGGTTTCATATGACGATCATAAGCTTTTACTTTAACATAATTTGGGCGTGTCACGATACCTGCTTTCCCAGGTAAACTAAGGCAGCCTTCATCTCCAGTTTGCTCACCATCGGTAGATATAATCTCTGGATTAATTAATATTATTGGTTCATTTCCTTCTAGTGATACATCAATCACAACCAAACGTTTTAACACACCAACCTGAGGAGCAGCTAATCCAACGCCCCCCGCATCATACATTGTATCTAACATATCATCGATTAACGTATCAATTTTTGGTGTTACTTCCTCGATTACCTTTGAGGTCTTGTTTAAAATACTGTCACCCATTATTCTAATATTTCTTTTCGCCATGTCATTCTTCCTTTCGTTAATAACTGTTCATTGGATCAAAATCAAATTGTACATTACACTTTTTAAAATACTCTGAAACTGTAATGTACTGTTCTAAAAAGTCCTTTACTTCAACAAGATACTCATATTGTTCTTCTTTTAGATATAAAACTCTTCGATAAATATCATTCATTTTTGCAATTCCAGCAGGCGCAGGCCCGATAATACTAATATTAGGCTTATTATCATCTTGCTCATTGTTTTCCAAATAATTTTCAATTTTTCCTTGTTCCTTGAACTTATCTTGTTCCTTGAACTCAAACTTTCCTTGTTCAATAAACTTATTTTGTTCATCAGGTTTATCTTGGTTAATTAATTCTACCTTCGCCTTTAACCATTCTTTCACTGCCCCAGCCAAAAGATCCGCTGCAAGGATAACAACTTCCTCCTCTTTTGACTGAATCAAAATAGCCATAATGTGCGCAGCAGGAGGATACTTCATAAGACGCCTGTAATTCATCTCCTGCTCATAAAAAGCAACATAATCTTCTGTCGCCGCAGTGGTTACTGCATAATGCTCTGGTTGATAGGTTTGTATCACAACCTCTCCGATCAGTTCACCACGTCCTGCACGACCTGCTGCTTGTGCTAACAACTGAAATGTTCGCTCTGCTGCCCGATAATCATTTGCATAAAGTGATAAATCCGCAGCTAAAATACCCACTAGAGTTACTCCGGCAAAATCATGCCCCTTTACAATCATCTGAGTTCCAATCAGGATATCTGCTTCACCATTTGCAAATGAACTTAAAATTTCTTCATAACTTAGTTTGTTCTTCGTAGTATCCGCATCCATACGTAGAACTCTAGCCGTCGGAAATTCCTTTAATACCATCGCCTCAACTTTCTGCGTTCCTGTTCCAAAAGCAGCAATATACTTAGAACCACAGACCGGACAAATGTTTGGGGTCGGAATTTCATATCCGCAATAATGACATTTTAACACACCAGTACTATGTGCCGTCAAGGAAATATCGCAATGAGGACATTTCATTGCAGTACCACAACTTCGACATGACACAAAACCTGCGTATCCTCTTCGGTTTAAAAATAACATAATCTGTTCTTTTTTTCTTAAACGATCTTCAATTAAGCTTCGTAACAGATCACTAAAGATGGATTTGTTTTTCTTCTTTAATTCTTCTTTTAAATCAACAATGGAAACCATCGGAACTTTTGCTTCTTTTGCTCTTTTCGTTAAATGAAATAGCTCAAATTCTCCGTCCATTGCTTTTTTATATGCTTCCAGAGATGGGGTTGCAGAACCAAGGATGATGGAAGCATTGCTTAGTTCGCCTCTCTTAATCGCCACTTCTCTTGCATGATATTTCGGAGGCATCTCACTTTTATAACTTGTTTCATGCTCTTCATCTATAATAATCAAACCTAGGTCTTTAAACGGCGTAAATAAAGCAGACCTAGGACCAATCATGATATCGATATCGCCATTTTTTGCTCGTTCAATTTGATCGTATCGTTCTCCAGCAGACATCTTAGAGTTTAGAATAGAGATACGATTACCAAATCTTTTGTAAAAACGTACTACAGTCTGATACGTAAGCGCAATTTCAGGAATTAACATAATAACCTGTCTACCAGATTGTATTACTTGGTCGATAATTCCCATATATACTTCTGTTTTACCGCTGCCTGTAATACCGTGGATTAAATAAGTTTTTCGTATCCCTTCTTCATAATCCTTTAAAACCTTAGACACTATTTCTTGCTGTTCATAATTTAAAGAGATACTGTAACTATCCGTCGTCTTTGAAGCAATTGGATTACGATACTTTGTCTCTGATTCAATTTGAATGATTCCACTTTCCTTTAAGGAATTAATGGTTGTTCTTGAGATATTTAATTTATTGACAATATCCTCAAACTCAATTTCTTCGCTATTCATAAGAGCCAATAATAGTCTTGCTTTCGCTTTATGCTTTTTCTTTTCCGCTTCAATATATGCGTCCTGTAACTTTTCTTTTGACACAGCTGACGATACGATTCGTTTTTCAATCTGCTTCACACTTTTTTTCACTGGAATTACTGTCTTTAAGGCATCATTCATCGTACCGCCATATTGCTCTTTCACAAATGCAGCAAGGGCTATCATCTGTCCTTCGATTGGTAGCCCTTTATCTTTAATTCCAAGTATGGATTTTATTCTCTCTGGAGCAATCTTGGGTACATCAGATAGTCCAACAATAAACCCACTGATGCTACGATTCCCATTGCCAAATGGTATAGTTACTGGCACGCCAATAACAGCATCCGCACAAAGAGCAGGCGGTATGCTGTATTGGTAGGTTTTATCCAGATTTTCTACTGATATGTCCACTATAATATCTGCATATTGCATTCCTATCGAATTTCATCCTTTCACATGTACATTAACACTTAACTAACTCTTCCTTTAATCTCTCAACGATTAAATCAAGCTTCATACCTCGGGAACCTTTTAAAAGTATAACGTCCCTTTTTGTCAAATTAGTTTTAATATATTTAAAAGCTTCCTCTCGCTCCATAAAACTCTTTGTGTTTATGTCTTCCCCGTTTTCCCTTACTCCATCGAGGATATACTTTGCTTCCTCACCAATCGTTATTACTTCATCGATAAATGTTGATTCTTTCCCACAAGCTTTTTCTATCTTACATTGCTTTGCTAAATATTCTCCCACCTCATAATGACATTTTTTAGAGATGTCTCCAAGTTCTAAAATATCCGCAAATACTATGAACTTCTTATGTTCTTTTGGCATATCCATTATAACATGAATTGCTCCCTTCATGGAGTCAGGACTAGCATTGTAAGTATCGTCAATTATTGTGATTCCATTGACTTTTTCTATCTCTCCACGCATTGCGATTGGTTTATACTCTTTTAATCCTTCTTTTGCAGCCAAAGGATCTATTCCTAATTGAATTGCAAAGAAAATAGCAGCAAGAGCGTTTAATATATTATGCTTACCAAGAACTGATAAAGTGATGTCATCTACAAGTTCTTCTTTCGTACCATTTTTGTAATGAAAAGTAAATGTTGTTGACTCACCATCTGTTTTTATGTTGTCAGCATAAATGGTACAATCAGGGTTTGTTCCAAAGGTATAAACAGATGCCTTATTTAAGCTTCTTCGTGTCATTTCTGATAAATCAACACTACCATTATTTTGTGTTTTTTCTTTGACAGAGCTATTATCTTTTCTATATTCATCGTAGATTTCCAATAATAGCTGATCATCACCATTTAATAGAAGAATGGAATCCTCGGTAAAGTAATTCACAATGTTTAATTTTTCTTTCCGAATATTTTCCTGTGTCTTTAACTGTCCGATATGCGAAACACCGATGTTTGTAACAACTGCCATTTTAGGCTTTGCTACTTTAGCGATACGCTCCATTTCACCAAATTCACTCATACCCATCTCAATAATACCAACTTCATGAGTATCTTCAAGCATCAGCATCATTTGTGGCAAACCAACTTGACTATTCATATTCCCAATCGTTTTTAAAACATTACTTCTGGTACTAAACGCTGCTGCTATCATTTCCTTTGTCGTAGTTTTTCCAACACTTCCGGTTATCCCAATGATTGGAACATTACTATGGTCACGATGATATTCTCCTAGACGTTGTAATGCTTCTACTGTATGATTTACTTTAATATAAACCATATCTTCGGTACCTTCTGCTATTTCATCTTTGCTTGTTAGCGTTACTCTGATACCTTGCCTATAAGCATCTGCAATGAAATCATGTGCATCTACTCTTTCACCAACAATGGGTACAAAGAGTGTATCACTATCTCCTACTTTTGAGTTAGTGCTTATTTTAAAAATTGTTCTATCATTATTTCCCTTTATTATAGTGCCACCAGTAATTGTAGCAATTTCGTTTACATGAAACGTTGCCATAAGAAACCTCTATTCTGTCGCTTGCGCGTATTTTTTTAAAGAGCATTTCGCTGCTCTAATGTCATCTCTGCAACGATCTCTTGTATCAATTCTCGATCATCCATATGATGCTTCACACCACGAATTTCTTGATAATTTTCATGGCCTTTCCCAGCAATCAGAATGATGTCTCCTTCTTTCGCAGTTAAGATACTGTGACGGATTGCTTCCTTACGATCAAGGATCGCTATATAGTCTCCTTTACCACGCTTTACTCCAACAACAATATCATTTAAGATATCCTGTGGTTCCTCAAACCTAGGATTATCTGAAGTAACAATCGTATAATCTGCTAAATTCGATGATATCTCACCCATCTCAAAACGACGGTCTTTTGAACGATTCCCTCCACAGCCAAATAAGCATACTAAACGCTTTGGCTCATATTCTCTTAGGGTAGATAATACACTTTGAAGACTCATTGCGTTATGAGCATAGTCGATCATCATCGTGAATTTTTTTGAAACTTCTACTGGCTCTACTCTGCCTTTTACCTTAACCTTAGTTAACACTTCCTTGATACGTTCTGTACTGATATTAAAATGTCTACAGATTGCAATTGCTGTTAGCGAATTATAAACAGTAAATTTTCCTGGTATATTAACTTGAACTGGGAAGTCACATAATCCCTTTACCTTATATAATACCATTAAGTTACCAAGTTTGGAATGTAAATCGATATCAACTGCTCTTAAATCTGCTTTTTCACTAAGTCCATAAGTCTCTAGTGTACAAGTATGGCCACTTAGCACCTGTTCCATATGTTTGTCATCAACATTAGCGATACCCACCTTACATTGCTTGAAAAGAAGTCCCTTACAAGCCATATACTCTTCAAAACTTCCATGTTCTCCTGGCCCAATGTGGTCTGGCTCCATGTTGGTAAATACGCCAATATCAAAGGTAAATCCACTCACACGATGAAGCATTAAGCCTTGGGAAGATACCTCCATTACAACACATGTACAACCATCCTCTACCATCTTGGCAAAATATTGTTGTACCAGATAGGATTCTGGCGTCGTATTATTCGCTGGTATAACAGTATCCCCTATCATCGTCTCAATCGTACCAATTAGACCAGTTTTTATTCCTGCCTCAGAAAGAATGGAATGAACCATGTAAGTTGTCGTTGTTTTACCCTTCGTACCAGTGATTCCAATTGTTTTTAATTTTTCTGCTGGATAATCAAAATACGCTGCGGATAAATAAGCAAGTGCTTCTCTAGTATTTGATACTAATAATAAGGTAACACCATCTGGTACAGATACTTCCTTCTCAGCAACAATTACAGTGGAACCTTTTGCGATAACCTCATTAACAAAAGAATGACCGTCGCTTACTACACCTGTAATGCATACGAAGATAGAATCCTTTTCTACTTTTCTTGAATCATAGCATAACGTACTAATTTCTCTATCAACAGTTCCTTCTTTACATTGGTAAGTTAGACGCTCTAATAACTTGGTTAACTTCATTGTATTATCCTCATTTCTTCGTTTCATTTCTTCGTTTCATTTCTTCGTTTCATTTCTTCGTTTCATATATTACTTCATTTCTACATGCTGTATCAACAGCTTGAACAAGCAACGCAGGCACGAACTTGATGGGTGAAAGGTTAAAATCTTTCACTGTCTTTTTATTAATCTATTCCTATCTTATCTATAATTATCATAAATTCCTATGGTAATTTCTGCATGATTTCATTCAATTACTGCTATTATTAAATATTCATTCCCGTTTTTGTTATTGCTTCTTTGTGTTTCGATACTGTTTGTCTATAATAGTATAATATTTTTTACACGAGAAATTCCCACGGTCTATACAAACCGTGGGAAAAATATTACTTATAAAGATTCATATAACTCTTCATATTTTCTCGCAGAAGTTTTCCACGAAAAATCTTTTGCCATTCCTCTATCAATAATCTTATTCCATTCTCGCTTTTTATCTTGATATATTTCTTTTGCAAATCGGATGGTGTATAGCATCTCATGAGCATTATAATTTTTAAAAGTAAATCCTGTTCCTGTACTTTCGTGTTGGTTATATGGCTCAACGGTATCTACAAGACCACCGGTTTCTCTCACTATGGGAACTGTACCATACCTTAAACTCATTAACTGGCTTAAGCCGCAAGGTTCAAACAGTGAGGGCATTAAAAACGCATCACATGCGGCATAAATTTTATGGGATTGTTCATTAGAATAAAAAATATTTGCAGATACACGACTACTATATTTCCTTGCATAATGGCGAAATAAATTTTCATATCTATCTTTACCAGTACCAAGGATAATCAGTTGCGTATCCTCTGCGCATATATCTTCCATCACGCAATCAATCAAATCCAATCCGTTTTGATCTATTAAGCGTGAAACTATTCCAATCATAAAAGCTTTATCATCCTTCGCTAGACCTAATTCCTGTTGAAGTGCACGCTTATTTTTTATCTTTTCTTTTCTAAAGTTCTTTGCATTATATGGTTTGTTTATGAAAGGATCGAATTCTGGATTGTATTCCTCATAATCAATTCCATTTACAATTCCACATAGACAATCGGAACGAGCGCGCATTAACCCATCCAATCCTTCTCCGTAGAAAGGCATAGTGATATCGTGCGCATAGGTATCGCTAACCGTTGTTATATAATCAGAGAATACGATACCTCCTTTTAGATAATTCGCATCACCGTATGTTTCCAGTTTGTCAGGAGAAAAGTAGTACTCAGATAGCGCTGTTATATCCTGTACCGTCTTTTTATCCCAAACTCCTTGAAACTTTAGATTATGTATTGTCATTATAGTTTTTATACCATGATAAAATTCATTTTTTTGAAAGCTATCATGTAAAAATACTGGAACTAACCCTGTCTGCCAATCATGACAGTGTATAATATCTGGTCGGAAGTCAAGTACCGGTAGACAGGTTAAAACTGCTTTGCTTAAAAAAGCGAATTTTTCAATGTCTTCGTATATATTTCCATATGGTTTATTTCCTGCAAAATAAAATTCATTATCAATAAAATAATACCATATTCCTTCATATTGATATTCTAATACACCAACATATTGTGTTCTCCAATTTAAATTCATGTAAAAATGCGTCCGATACAGCATTTTCTCCTTCCACTGCCTCGGAATCGACATATAATTAGGGAGAATAACACGAATATCAAAATTATTCTTATTTATGTATTTCGGTAAAGAACCTACAACATCAGCCAGACCATCTGTCTTAATAAATGGAACGCTTTCTGATGCAACGAATAAAATCTTTTTCATACGTTACGCCTCCAGTTTTATTATTGCAATTCCCTACAGAAGTCCGTTCCATTACTATGTATGCAATACTAAAAATAATTATACAATACATTACAATAATAGAAAAGAGGCAAATTCATCACATTCTAAGCTTATACTCTAAACGGATTTTATCTGCTATTAAAGCTACAAACTCTGAATTCGTTGGCTTACCTTTTCCATTACTAACGGTATAACCAAATAAATCATCTATTGTGTCCATCTTGCCTCTACTCCAAGCTACTTCAATTGCATGACGTATCGCTCTTTCTACTCTGCTTGGTGTAGTTTTATGACGCTTTGCAATCGATGGATATAATTGTTTTGTAATGGAGTTTAACATTTCAGTATCATCAACAGACATCATAATTGCATCTCTAAGATACTGATATCCTTTAATATGTGCAGGTACACCGATTTCATGAATGATATTGGTAACATCTGACTCCAAATTTTTTTCTTTATAAGCTGCAGGATTATCAAATGTATTTAGTTTATGATTATCCACTAATTTGATATGATAATCTGCTTTTAATTGCTTGATTCTACTTAATACAGTATTATTATCGAATGGTTTAAGAATATAGTAACTAGCGCCTAATTCAAATGCATTCTCAGTTACGCGCTCTTGACCGATCGCCGTAATGACAATAAAAGATGGTGCCTTTTTAAATTCAGAACTCTTTTTGATCTTCTCCATAACTCCTAGTCCATCTAATTTTGGCATAATTAAATCCAATAAAACAACATCAGGATTTTTATCCTTAATTACTTCTAATGCTTCAAGACCATTTTCAGCTCTACCAATTACTTCGACATCATTATCATTCTTTAGTACTTCTTCTAATAGATTTAACATTCTGATGTTGTCGTCAACGATTACCACACTTATTTTCCCCATTACGAAACCTCCTAATATTCTTTTCCTTCCGATATCATACGAGAAGTGTTATAATGAAAGGGGCCCAATTCCTTTCATATTTTTCTTACCTTTTATGACACTATCTACCTTACATAATATGCGCGCTATATCAGTAAAGCTGTTTCGTATGATTTTTTATACTAACTCCGATTGTAAAACCTCTAAAAAATCGATTAAAAAACTTAAGTCTATAGTTTTTTGTTAAGATTTTTTAGTAAAGTTTTAAAGAGAAATTAGTATTGCTGTCACTATTAACACGAAAAAACAATTTGTTTACAATAAACTTCGGCAAGAGGTCTAACATGCCAAACATAATTTCTAATTCTAGAATAGAAGAATGCAAATTGTAATATTTTGCTAACAGTCACAGGAAAATTATACCCATAATTTCCCAAATTTTCAATTCTATTTTAACGCATTATTCGACAGAAAGTCAATCTTAAATTTAATATTTTTTTATTATTTTTTAATTTTCTTCTTAATAAGGTTGTATTTTGAAGCAATCGACTTTCTGTAAAATAGGCGTAGAAACAGCTTTACTGTTGGATTATCTCGAGCATATTTTCTATGAAAGTGCCATATCCCATCGAAGCATCACGAATAAAGACATGGGTTACAGCTCCTACTAATTTCCCATTTTGGATAATTGGACTACCACTCATTCCTTGCACAATTCCTCCAGTCAATTCTTTTAGACGTTCATCCGTAATTTTTATTACTAACCCTTTACTATGGGTCTTATTTCCAAAGTCTATATTTTCAATGGATATCTTATATTCTTTAATTTGACCTTCCACATTACATAGAATTGTAGCATCCCCTGTTTTTATCTCTTGTTTTAACGCAATTGGTATCGGACTATTATATATATTATTTGAAACACGTTTGTAAATATCAGAAGTATTTACAATTTGTCCAAATATCCCTTGTGGGGTATTCTTAGTTATCGAACCTATCTTACTAAGAGAATTTTCATGAATAACTCCACTTAACTCACCAGGTTGTCCTGCCTTACCTTTGATGATATTTACAACTTCAGCATCATATACTCCGCCAGTCTTTACAGACATTAAAAGTCCAGTATCAACATCTGTAATTCCATGACCTAACGCACCATAATCACCTGTAGTTGTAACAAAGGTTAATGTTCCAATACCTTGTGTATCATCTCGTATCCAAGTACCAATTTTATATTCACCGGTTGCGGTAGCAACTGGTTGCACTTTGAGGGTAACATACTCAGAATCTCTTTTCACTTTTAAAGAAACCGGCTGACCATCACATGATTGAATAATTTGTATCAGTTCTTCTTTGCTAGATAAACTTTGATTATTTGCTTCCATAATATAATCGCCTGTTTTTAATATATTAAGAGCAGGTTCATAATTCATACCATCTTTGGACATTACCTCCGCTGTACCAAGCACTAGAATACCATCTGTTTCTAAAGTGATACCGATAGTTCCCCCGCAGGGAATAACCTCTATCGTGTCGATTACATCAAGGGAGATATTTTTAATTGATAACCATCCAAATAATTTTAAATTTACTTTATACGAACCAGTTTTATTTGCTTGTAATTGAAACGGTTTATTAAGGTCAATGTGCATCTGTCCGGCAGGTACATTAGATTTTGCTATCTGTGATACAGTTACATCATCGCTTTCAATTTCCGCTTGTATTGGAATTTTAAGATTAAAATTCTGCGATTTATCAACTAAAATTCTAATTTTATCAGGTATTGCTTTGTTCAATATATAATAGGAAAATAAGAAGATACCTATGACATCAAGTATTAAAAATAACACTAAAAATCTTCGGTATCTCCTTTTTCTCGGATCGGCATTAATTTCCCCTGTGAGTGATTTATGCATACTAATCTCCTGCCTTTCTCATAACATAACTTTATGCTATAACTAATGAATTTTATTGTTATATCATAAGAACCTCATGTTACTAACTTTCGTCAGAATACAAAAGGATATACCGTATTAGTATATCCTTAATTCTTAATTTCTTTCTGAGTTTAGTATGTGTAAATCAATTTTTTTCAAACTAGGAGTTTCAGTCTTTGTTACCAATCCTCTTTTTGTTATTCATGGCAGCAATTTAGCGATATTTTTTCGTATGATTCGCTAGTTCTTTCATCTCTAAAGCATTCGTTAGAACATTGTCTGTAATTTTAGCACCACCAAGAATTCTTGCTAATTCTTGAACAACCTCTGTTTCGTCTAATTGACGTATATTTGTATTTGTTGAAATGCCATCGGTATTTTTTTCAATAATAAAATGTGTATCAGCCATTGCTGCAATCTGTGGTAAATGTGTAATACATAAAATTTGATGTTCACCAGCTAATAAACCTAATTTTTCTGATACTTTTTGAGCAGTTCTTCCACTGATACCAACATCTATTTCATCAAAAATTAATGTCTGAATATCATCTTTTTTAGCCATAACCGACTTGATGGCCAACATGATTCTTGACAATTCACCACCAGATGCAATTTTTGCAAGTGGTCTAATTGGTTCTCCTGGGTTAGTAGAAATCATAAATTCGGCTTCATCTAAACCATTAACCGTATAATTGTTAAGTTGTTTAATCTCTATCTCAAAATTCACATCCAAGAAATTTAAATCAATTAAAGCTGCTTTCATCTTTTCCGCTAATTGAGATGATGTTTTTCTACGAATAGAAGATAATATCTCACATTCTTTTCTTAACTTTTGTTCTGTTACATCTATTTTTTGTCTTAGATCCTGCAAATATTCATCATAAGCTTCGTATTTTTTCTTTTTTGAATCCAAATTTTTATAATAATTAAAAATCTCACCAATGCTATTTCCATACTTTGATTTTAAGTGATTTATCAGATTTAAACGATTTTCAACCTCTATAAAGCCTTCTAAACCATCACCAGAATCACTAAGATACTCTGAAACATCACGATTGAAGTCATTGAGTAACCCCTCAATATCAATTAATTGAGTTAAAAATCCATTTAACTGCAAATCATACTCAGATATCTTACTTAAAAATTTTACAGCTCGACTAACTAAATCAGCTGCACTATCTGAACTGTCTGATGTTTGCTTGTAAGCTCCTGATAAATTTTCATTAATTAAATTTGCATTGGATAATTTTTTATATTCTGCTTGTAAACTGATATCTTCATCCATCACAAGCTTCGCTTCTTCTATTTCATTCATCTCATATTCTAAGAAAGAAAGTTCTCTTAAACGTTTATCCTCATCAATCTCAGCATTATCATATTCTTCTTTTAATTTTTGATAAGAATGATATAATTCTTGGACTTTTTCTTTATGTACCGCTGCTTCTTCTTTTGCAAAACGGTCAATCATCTCTAAATGCTTATGTTTATATAATAAGGACTGATGTTCATGCTGTCCGTGGATATCAAGAAGCAAGGTAGCAATATCTTTTAACAATTGGGCGGTTACATTCTCCCCATTTAATTTGCAGATGCTCCTACCATTTGTCATAATCTTTCTAGAAATTAATATCTGACCATCTTCTGTTGGTAAATCGTTCTCCTCAAGAAGCTTTAATACTTCAGGACGATTCGTTACAAACACTAATTCTACCAATGCATATTCACAATTTTTTCGAATAATGTCTTTGGTTACTTTGCCGCCAAGTGCAACATTAATGGAATCAATTAAGATAGACTTACCAGCACCGGTTTCACCTGTTAATATATTCAAATGATCTTTAAAATAAACTTCGACCTCATCAATAATGGCAAAGTTCTTAACATGCAGACTTAGCAGCATAGTTCCCTCCTATAATTTTCAATCAAACATATGTTCGTTTTTTTCTTATTTTAGCACAACTTATCTACAAGTTCAATCCCTGATTTTTTAAAAATTAATATTCTCATATCAATAACATAAATCACTAATGCAGATACTAAAAAAGCTCTGCACCCAGTCATATGTTAATTCAATCATATGTACAGGAGGCGCAGAGCCAATATTATTTACTCATGATAAGGAAAAGTTTGTGTATCGTGCTTTTTCTTGTTCAGAATAAAATTATGAAATAAATATAGTATTACTTTTTTACTTTTGTCCAGTGTTTCCAATCTTCACGACATTGACCTTACATGCAATTCTTCTACCGTTTATTGTTGCGTAAACAGTGGTTGTTCCGATCTTTCTTCCTGTTACCAAACCGCTGCTATCAACAGTAGCAACATTTTGGTTATCGACATCCCAACGTACTTTCAGATTACTTTTGGAATCAATATCAATTCGAAGTCTTTCTGAACTATAGGTTTCTAGTTCAAGATTTGTCTTACTAAGACCAACGACATAAACTGTAATCGTTGCTTTTCGTCCTGATTCCGTCATTACTGTTATATTAGCTGTACCAACTTCCTTTGCAAGTATTCTACCTGTAGATTCATTTACACTTGCAACCACTGGGTTATCAGAACTCCAAGTATACGAATCCGTTGAGTTGTTAGGTACCATGGAGATACGGACTGTCTTTGTCTCACCTGGAGACATGATAACTTCCGATTCCTGAACTGTAATTCCTGTACTTGGCACTGGTGCTATAACTCGTACATAACAAATTGCTGATATACCACTACTATCGTCTGCTTTCGCAGTTACAATACAATTTCCTGGTTCTAATCCCGTAATAACACCATTTTTATTTACAATTGCTATTGCTTTATCACTAGAACTATAGAGTGGAGTTTTAAAGGTTGCATTACTTGGTTTTACAGTAGCTTTTAAATTATATGACTTACCTTGTACTAAAGTAATGTAGTTAGTATCAAGATCAATACTTGTTACCAAACGACTTACTCTGACAGTACAGGAAGCTTCTGCCCCAGAGCCATCTGTTGCATGAGCAGTAATCGTTGCTGTTCCAAGTTTCAATCCCTTTATCTTACCATTTTTATCAACCGTTACAATTGACTTATTACTAGTTGTCCAGCGAATTTCCTTGTTTGTTGCTCTTTCCCCTTCAATTGTCGCTACCAATTGAAATGTTTTTCCAAGTCCAAGTCTATAAGATGTCTTATTTAACTTAATTTGCGTAACGTATTCTTCTACCGTAACTGTACAATACTCCCTAAAGCCTCCGTCTACACTCTGCACCATAATGAGAGCTAAACCACCAGCTACACCAGTTACTTTACCCTTCTTATCTACTTTAGCAACTGAAGTATCTGAACTTGACCATATAACATCTTGGCTTACTTTACCTTCTGGCAATACCGTTGCTTCTAGTTCTAGTACACCACGTACACGTATTGTTTCTTTTTTACTACTTATCTTTATACCAGTTGTTGGTTGTACGACTGTTACAGCACAATAACCAGTAGAACCACTTTTGGTTTTTACCATGATGATACATTGTCCAGCACCTTTTGCTACAATCTTACCAGTATTGGAGACTGTTGCAATACTCTTATCACTAGATTCCCAAGTTAAATTCTTTTCTGTAGTATCTGCAGGAGTAAGAGTTGTCTGGAAATAATAATAATCACCAACATTTAAGACTAGCTTCGTAACATCTAATTTTACAGCAGTAGCGGTTCTACTAACGTTAATGATACAAGTAGCTAAATATCCTCCGTCCACTGTCTTAAGGATAATAGTTGTACTACCTACTGCTCTTGCTGTTACTAGACCTGTACCATCAACTGTCGCTACTGATGTATTAGTTGATATCCAAGTAACAGCTGCATTATAAGAATCTGCTGGTTTTACAGTATAAGTTAGTCGGAACGTTTCTCCAACAAACATGTCTTTTGTTTTATAATCAATAGAAACACCAGTAACTGCTTTCGTAACTGTTACATTACAGGTTGCTTGTACATTCGCATTGTTTGCAGATGTAACAATAATTGCAGCATTTCCGGTTTTCTTTAAGGTTACTTTACCATTTTGATCTACTGTAAGTACACTTTCATCAGAAGAACGCCAAACAATAGGCTCATCTTTTGCGGCTACTGGCTCAATTGTTGCAAATAATTTGAAACTTCCATTGGATAATGGTACTTTAACAGAAGTATCAGAGAGAATAATTTTTTCGATTGGTTGATATACTCGTACCAAACAAGAGCCTACTACAATATTATCTTTATTGATGGCACTTAGCACTGCCACTCCACCACCAACACCTTGAATGGTTGCAGATATATTTCCTGGATCAACGATTTTAAATACTTTCTCATCCGAACTTACCCAATGTAATTTTACATCATTAAGCTTTGGATCAACCGTCGCATTAACGGTAAGGTAATCGCCAATTCCAATCTTTGCTGTACTTGGATTTAGAGTAATTTTATTTACAGTTTGTATAACTTTAATTTTACATTGCAACTTCTTAGTAATACCATTAATAACTTGAGTTACAGTGATAACAGTATCACCTGCAGTTAGACCTTTTACCAAACCATCCTGATCTACGGAAGCAACTGCTGGATTACTGGATACCCATTTCGAAGGTTCTTTACTTGAAGAAGTTAGTGCAAGCTGAAGTGTGGAACCAGTATAGATAGTTGCTGATGTATAATTTAATCCAAGACCATCAAGTACCTTAACTTTTAACACTCTTGTTTGATAGTTAGGATCATCTTTAAATGGATTATCTGGTCTAGCAGTCATTGTAATTAAAACATCACCAGCATTCTTAGCTGTAACTACACCTTTCGCATCAACCGTTGCAATATTGTCGTCACTTGAGCTATAACCGTACCAATTTGATGCCTGCATATTAGAGTTACCATAAATATCATAAGTATCTCCAACATTCATAGTGATTTCATCATGGTTAAAGAACAAAGGAACCTTCAAAGTAAACTCCATTCTTTGAATTGTACCGTTTGTCTCTAAGTAGATGTCTGTTGGTCTTGCTGTGATAAAATAGGTACCAGCTTTTACATTCTTAAAAGAAACCGTGTTTCCAATCTCACTGATACTAACTTCCATCAAATCAGTTTTTCCAATTTGAAACTTTTCTCCAGTTATCGAATCTCCTTTATGAAATTCCCAAACTAAATTACTAGCTTTTACTGCATTGGTTTCTAACATAAAGTTTGGACTGGTTGCATTATACGTAAATGCACCACTCATTGCATCCGTAGTACCAGAAATCTTACCAGTCGGTGCTACAACAACCGGTAATTTAATAACATCGGTTACATTATTGTATTTTGTCATGGTCTCAATGGTAATCATAGAATAACCGGCACCAATTGCGGTAACGACACCATTTTGATCGACTGTTACAACATTGACATTACTGCTTTCAAAACGTAGTGACGGTGGTATTGAGGTTGTGACAGAACCACCTTCTGGAACATTAACATCAAAGTTATTTGCATAATTAGGATCATAACTAGTATATTTTACCTTTAATAAATACTTATTATAAGTCTTGTTAGTATTATCATATTTTAACTGTAGGCCATATTCACTACTAGTATTTAAAAATGTTGTTAAAAGACCAAACATACCGTCTTTTGATTGACCATCCGCCAACTTAAGCGGTACATGTACTGTACAGTCTATTCTATAAGTATAACCATCATATTTAACAATCGCACCAAGTTGAGAGTATCCAGGTCCTATTGCGACAATATCTGCATTATCTTTAGAACCATCAACACCAACCTTAGGTCTTACGTCGATAACAGTGCTATCGAATGATTTTAAATCCCAAGTTATTTCCGCAGCTGTCGGTAAAGATGATGAAGAGTGTCCAATCGTTAAATTCAGTGTCCCACTCTTTACCTCAATTAAAGCATTGTTGGTATAATTTTGTTGACCATCTTTAAAATATAGTATGCCGGTTGGCATAGTAACATCTGCTGCTTTCGCACTTTCCACCATTGGTGTAATAATAACTTCCCCTTCGGTATCTGTAATTGGAAATAAATTAAATACCATTACCATGCATAATAAAAAACAGGCAATTTTCCTTCTGCTTTTGAATCTCATTCTTCCATCCCTCCATTATATTTTCCACGCCAAGAGGTAACTTATCTAATGTACTACATCGCCACCTGTCTTGCTGTTTCCTAACTATGCTTCTTTTAGTACAATTTACCAGTCCTTTTTGACATTTGTGTGTCAATAACCGTGAAAAAGGTCTATTTTATATCATTTTTCTACAATAGAAACAAAATCTGTATATTATTACAGATATCTATTATAAAAGATAATATATCATCTAACCTTTTTCCTTTAAATTATATCGACATCTTTCGCTATTTACTTAGTTTATACATGAATTAATTTCAGGAAATGTTTAGTAATTTCGGATTAGAAAGATAAGGTATTTAGAAACGTTAAGGGGCATATCCTATCCATTATAAGAGTGACCGTTATGCTGTATTTTTAAATAGGCAATATTAAATCAGCATTAATATGTAAAGATTAAATTATGTAAATAAATGTATTTACTATCTTTAGTATTTACGTTATTATTTTATTAAGTTATTAGATATGAAAGGAGGTCTTCCTATGAGGTATAGGATCGTATATTTAATCTTGAGTATTATGTTTTTAATTACAACTATCAGCCTTGTAATAACTTATAGAAAATCATTATTTAGTGATGTAAATATAAATGGGGCAACAATTATTGATTTCAGAGTTACTAATGAGGTAAACACAGATAATTTAAAGGACATTATTCAAAAAATCACTAATATTAATAATGAAAATATTAAAATCAATCAAAAAGGTGAAATACTAACAATCACTTTTAGATATGTTGAAAATGAAACAGAAGAAATAATAGATACGTTTCATAAAGAATTCGGTAATTATCTAGCGTTCAAAGGGTATTCGAGTATCGAGAATTTAACTACATATTACGTTATGTATATCATTTACATTGCAATATCGTTATTTGTCTTACTTAATACTGGACTCATAATAAAAAATAGTATATCAATTTATAAAAACAGCAAGATTACTGTAATTAGCTAAAATCGATTTATTGAATATTAGGTTAAATCGATTTATTGAATATTAGATCAAAAATATTACGTTTAAGAAAGAGGTATATAATGATAACACTCTTTAATCGAAAGGAATTAATCATAACTTTTTCTATGCAAAAACAATCTGAACTAAGGCAAATATTAAATGATAATAACATTGATTACAGACTAAAGACTATAAATAGAAATAGCCCATCTGCACTTAATGATAGTAGGGCACGTACAGGTACATTAGGACAAGACTTAAATATAGCATATGAATACATCTTTTACGTTCACAAAAGAGATTATGATTTGGCCAAAACACTGTTATAAATGAATGCGCTTATGTTTGGCACACCAGAAACAGAATGTCAAGATTATATTACTACTATGTTAACTTTGATAAAAAGATTGAATGTTCATTTATCTTATAAATGTGTGGTATAATGCTATTAGTTTGTATACTTCTGTTGGATTCATGGAAACAGGGCATATAAAAGACGGCGAAATGGTTGCAAGATTTGAATTATAGAAGGAGGATTTCTAGATGAAGAAAGGAAAAATTATTTACCTAAATGGTGTATCCAGTGCAGGAAAAACAACTTTATCAAAAACCTTGCAAGAACGCTTAACAGAACCCTATTACTGGATGTCTATGGATACTTTTATGTACATGACACCTAAAAAATTCATCAACAACGATAGTGATGAAAATGAAGGAATTTGGCTACAATCCATCATTAATATGTATTACACCATCAAAATGTACTCTGACATGGGCTATAATACGATTGTTGATGATGTTTTTGTTGACGATTATTTGCCATCAAAAATGCTGGAAATACTTCATGATTATCCAGCTCTTTTTGTTCAAGTGACATGTCCACTAGAAGAACTACAGCGACGAGAAAAAGAACGTGGCGACCGTGATATTGGACTAGCAGAAAGTCAACTACCCGATTTATACCCTATAGACAAGACGTATGATATTACTGTTGATACTCACGCGAATACTACCGAAGAATGCGCAGAAAAAATTATCGCTCTACTAGATAATCCAGATAATTTCCAAGCGTTCAAAAAACTTAGGAAACAAAGTATAGCTCGCACTCTTATAAACTTTTAGTGTTAGAATAGCGCCCTGAAGTTTTTCTAACATTTCTTTCGCATACCGTAATTGTGTTTCCCCGTAAAAATCAATATCATGCGCTAAAAAGGATTACGGCATTTTACCACAATCCATAATAAGATAGTCATTTTAATATTATCTTTTAGTGTAAGTATTCTGTTTATTATTATCGCCTGAAAATAATTCTGTCAGTATACTTCCATCTACAGTCCATTTTGCGCTATTCAAGTTTGGAACAGTTGCCAAACTTGAAGAAGGAATACCTATTGTTCCAGTTATGTTGCTACTCCCAGTTGATGTTTTCCCTGCTTCACTTTTCATATCTCTTTCAAAATACAGTTGCATTTCACCATGGCGATAAATAGGATATATCGTCAATGTTATATCCATATCATTACAAGAATTGGCTCTGCTACAATGCCATGTACCAATAAACGTACTACTAATATCTTTACCAAATAATTCTATCAATTCCTCGCTATCTTCATATGGTTCAACAAATTCGTTTAGTTTACTTACAGCACTCGCAAAATTACCATCATAAGCATAATCAAGTGCTTCTTCATATATTATTTGATCTTTATCTTTCTTTGGCGTTGCAAAATCTGTAGATTCTTCTACTTGATTAGTAGATTGCTTTGAACAACTACATAAAACAATTATCATACAAATCCCCAACAACATTACATATATTTTTTTCATGCATTCTCCCTTAAAACAGTTATTTATTAATTACAATGCCACTGGTATTTCCTTTTCTATTATCTCAATAGGTATATTTTACCTCCTGATGTATAAGAAGTAAACCCGAATTTTTACTGTTGGTAAAAATATTGACTGGCACATTTACAAAAAGGAGTAAAAATTATACATAATAATTGTTTCTGCATTATTTCCTTATTATATATATCTGTTGATATAAGGTTGTTTTCTGTTAAGAATTGAATATATTCCGCTTGAGTTAGGTATTCTTTGTTGGATAATTCTAGCGATAATCTTTCTATTACTGTCATTGAGTGACCCCATGTTTACAATTTCTACAAACTCTATCTACTTTATTTGTCATAAATCCAGTAAGCATACTCCAATTACGCATAACCATGTCAAAATTAGACGAACCACATTTTGGACATTTAATTTCAAAATTTTTCATTTTCTCTGCTGACATACGAGGTAGACCTTCAACAATTTTTTTGAATCTGCAAGTCCTGCTCCTGTCAACTCTCTAAATAGAGTTATTGCTTTTACTAGTTGTCCTTGGCTATAAAGATATCGTATTTGCGATACATCATATTCTTGTCCATTATAAATATAGGTATCAAAAAAGTATGTTACTCTATTAATAAAATGAAATTGCTCCGTATGTCATAGCTGGCAACAATAAGTACACTAAAAAACCCTGTAAGTATTAATTTCATTAGATTTTTAATGATTTAATTACTCTTCCTAGTTATTATAAAACTTCTGCACATCATCCTCATCAAGAAGCTCTAAGGTACATTAATCTGGTAATAGAAGTTGAATTTTATTATATATCGATAAAAAAAGCTCTTTTTTATCACTTATATCAGAAGTAAACGATGTTAAGTTTCCGCTAGGGTTTTGAGCTTGTTCACTCAATCCTTGATAGGCGCTATACAGTAATAAGACTTCATTGTATAATTCTTTGAATTTTTCTGGTGGATTTTGCAAAGCTTTAATTTGATTATGTATAATGCTATCATTTTCAGCAACACTAGATACCAATTCTCTAAATTCTTCAATATCACTAATTGTCAATCCAAATCTTTTTAAATCATAACCATAACCATATATCATCACCCCATGTACATAGCGGTTCCAATCATCTTTATAGTCATCACCACTGTAAAGATAAGAAATATTTGTATTGAAATCATTTCTGGTATTGCTATTTTTAATGTTTTCATTCCAAACATTATAGACAACTCCTGTTATTTTTTCACACTTAGCAGCATACAAAAGTAAGGAATCATAGGCTGTTTTATAGTCTGTAAGATAACTCTCTTCTATTTTACGTTGTTCTTCTTTAAGCTTGTCATTTCTAATTTTAATTCCTATTAAAAATGAAATAGCCAATATAAGTATAAAGCCTAAAATAAAGTAAATTTGTTTACTTTTTACTACTTCAACTTTTTGAATGCTTTCATCCATTGGGAAACCACAATGTGGACACGCTTTAACTTTATCTGATATTTCCTTATTACACTCTGGACAATTTATTAATGCCATTTTTTTCTCCTTGTTCATATGTATTCTATTGCTTAATTATTATATTAGCCTTTTCCAATATATTCAAGTTTTAAATGTACTTTTATGGACACTCATTAAGCGAATTTTAACTTATAAAAAATATGACATAGACACTTATATTTCTGTATACACTAATATTTCTGTATGCTCTTATAACTTATATCCTCTATATCTTACATATTAAATTTTCTCTTTAAATAGTCAAACATCAATGCATTATTGTTTGTATACGCTTTAATTTTCCTCCTAGTTTTCTATTTTTTACAATTAAATATAAATTCTTTTAAACAATCCTCTAATAGCATA
The DNA here is from genome assembly GCF_000018685.1 of Lachnoclostridium phytofermentans ISDg. Lineage (NCBI taxonomy): Bacteria > Bacillati > Bacillota > Clostridia > Lachnospirales > Lachnospiraceae > Lachnoclostridium > Lachnoclostridium phytofermentans. Next base: position 3,080,550 of record NC_010001.1, read on the forward strand.
AAAATAACATACTCCTTTCTTGTTTCAGTTATGATATACAAGTATAAAAGTATGTTATTATTTTAATAAAATGAAATTGTTCCGTATGTCAAAACTGGATAAAAATAAGTAAATTTAAAATTTCTGAAATACTTGATTTTACTGGATTATCATCTTATTAATTACTCATCCCAGTTATGATAAACCTGCTGTACATCATCATCCTCATCTAGAAGATCCAAGGTACGATTTATGTTCTTTAAGTCCGTTTCATCAGAAAGTTCTACCCAAGTTTGAGGAATCATAGTTACTTCTGCTTGCATCATTGGTACTCCGGCTTTTTCTAACGTTTCACGTACTACGCTGAAATCATCTGGCTCAGTTAATACTTCAAAGCTATCATCTTCTTCATTAAAATCTGATGCTCCAGCATCAAGTGCAAGCATCATAAGATCATCGGATGCCATATCGCATTCTTCTTTATCGATGATAATCTGGCCTTTTTGATCAAACATATAAGAAACGCAACCTTGTGTTCCTACGCTACCATTACCTTTTGTAAATGCATTACGTACATTTGCTGCAGTACGATTCTTATTATCAGTTAACGCTTCTACAATAATTGCGGTACCACTTGGACCATAACCTTCATAAGTTACAAATTCATAGTTAACGGCATTACCTTCTCCAGCAGCCTTTTTAATGCTACGGTCGATGGTGTCATTTGGCATATTGTTTGCTTTCGCTTTTGCAACAATATCCTTTAACTTATTATTATTATTAGGGTCTGGACCACCTTCCTTAACGGCAACTGCAATCTCACGGCCAAGTCTTGTGAAGATTTTTCCTTTCGTAGCATCATTTTTCTCTTTTTTGTGCTTAATGTTTGCGAATTTTGAATGTCCTGACATGATTATACTCCTTTTATTTCTTTCTCGTATGTAGTTGGGAAACACCACAACTACAGCTGTCAAAGACAGCTTCTTTATAGCAATAGATTGCATTAATCTATTGGAATATCTTAATTACTGTAAATGAAATTACGCTAAGCGTATTCATGAAAAAAAGTTCGCTAAGCGCAATTTACGTATTTCTTATTTGTTACCGTTAATTAATTTTGACAACTTTTCCATTACAGAGATGGTATCTGGAACTGTACGAATTGCACACATAATTGTATCATCTCCTGCGATACAACCGACGATACCTTCAATATGAAGTGCATCTAGTGCTGCTGCTACCGCCATCGCCATACCAGAAACCGTCTTTACTATGATAATATTTTGTGCCATATCCATAGACACAAATCCATCTCTTAGAATTCGAATATATTTCTCTGACATACCAGATTCCTGGTTTGTAAGAACAATGTACTTCTGCTTGCCGTTATCAGTTGCTACCTTAGTAAGCTTTAATTCCCTGATATCTCTAGATATCGTTGCCTGGGTTACACGATAGCCGGCTTTTACAAGCAGATCTGCAAGCTCTTCTTGAGTTTCAATATTATGTTTGCTTATTAACTCAACAATTTTACTCTGTCTTCCTATCTTCAATCTTGTACCTCCCCAAAGTTTCTACTTATCTCCAAATTTTGTACGTAGTAAATGAAAGAAGCTATGGCCTTCCAAACGAACTAACTTCACTCTTTCCTTCGCTTTTTTAATAAGAATACGATCATTCGCCTGTAGTTCCATCGAAAAGCTTCCATCTACCGTGACAATCGCTTCCTCTTCCTGTGTTTTTTTACTCTCTCTTATCTGAATCTCTACTGTATCATCACTTGTTACAATAATACTTCTTGCATTTAGAGAATGTGGACAAATTGGAGTTATCATAATCATCTCTGCTTTCGGTGTTACAATCGGACCACCAGCAGATAAATTATATCCAGTGGAGCCAGTCGGCGTTGAGATAATTACCCCATCTCCTCGGTAATTCTGAACAACCTCACCATTAATAAAAATAGAAACACCAATAATTCTTGAGAAGCCACTCCTTGTAATCACAACATCATTGATTGCACTCACCTTATGACTACTTAAGCTCTGCCCCTCTTTAAAAACGGTAGCATCTATCATCATACGGCTTTCTATATTATATTGATTTAGAAACAGTTTTGAAAATGCCTGCTTCATTGTAAGAGTCTCAATCTCTGCTAAAAATCCTAATGTGCCTAGGTTTACCCCTAAAATTGGGATATCTAATTGTAACAAATCATGAGCTGCCTGTAGAATCGTTCCATCGCCGCCTAAGACGATAGCACACTCTACATCTTTGGGAATTCCGGAAACATCCGTATAGCTTCCTTCTAAGCAAGACTCTTCCGTCACATAAACAGTTTTTCCATTGGCTTCTAAAAACTCTAACATCGTTTGAGTAATCGTTAAATTTTCATCTTTATCTCTATTTGCAATAATGCAAAACTTTTTCATTTAACCACCATTCCTGCGCACACTAATAACGCATTTAGTTGAAAGAAATGCAATTTTCGCTGATTTTCGCACAAATTAAGTAAATGCTAGTTTCAATATAACATACCGTTATCACCTTGACAAGTGTTATAATGACTGATGAGCTCTTGATACAATCTCAGGAACACTTTGTAAGAGTGTGCTAATATCCTCTGACTGCGACTTTCTCATATGAAGTAAATATTCGATATTTCCTTCTGGACCACGAATAGGGGAATAGTCTAGGTGTATCAATACAAATCCTAGGGTATTCGCATAATTCATGACCATCTCAATAACTTCTTCATGAACCTTTGGCTCACGAACAACTCCCTTTTTCCCAACCTTTTCTCTTCCAGCCTCAAACTGTGGCTTAATTAAACAAACAATTTCTGCCCCATCTTTCATTAGCGCATGAACAGGTTCTAATACTTTCGTTAAGGAGATAAAGGCAACATCAATGGAGACAAAATCCACTTGTTCCTTGATGTCTTCCGGTGTTACGTGGCGGATGTTGGTTTTCTCCATGGAAATCACTCGCTCATCCTGCCTTAATTTCCAGGCAAGTTGATTGGTTCCAACATCTACGGCAAATACCTTTGTAGCACCGTTTTGTAGCATACAGTCCGTAAACCCACCAGTAGAAGAACCTACATCCATACATACCTTTCCCTCTAAGGAAAGTTGATGTTCTTCTATTGCTTTTTCTAATTTATAACCACCGCGACTTACATACTTCATCGCAGTACCTTTCACTTCAATCGAAACTTCTGGTTTAAACATGCTCCCAGCTTTATCTTCCTTTTGACCGTCAACATAAACATTCCCAGACATTATGATTGCTTTCGCTTTTTCTCTTGATTCTGCCAGATTTCTAGCTACCAGCAGAACATCCAGACGTTCTTTCATCTATAGCCTCCATGCTGCGACTATCTTTTAGGATCGGCTAATGGCTCAAGTTTGGCGCAGCACAAACTTGTTGAGTGAAAGATTAAAAATCTTTCACTCTTTACCTCATTTCTGCATCCCTCTTTGTCTACAAATTTTATCTACAATGGATTCTGCATCAAGCCCTAATTTTTCTTTTAAAAGCGTACGATCTCCATGCTCTACAAACATATTCGGTATGGAAATATTAAGGTGCTTTATTCCTTGATAATCATGCTCACATAAGAACACCGATACTTCTTCTCCAAATCCGCCGCGCTTAACATTCTCCTCCATCGTCACAAATAAAGTATGCGATTTCGTTAGTTGATGAAGCATCTCTTCATCCAATGGAGAGATAAATCTTGCATTAACTAAAGTTGCCTTAAGCCCAAGTTTATGCAAATGCTCCCTTACTAAAACAGCGGTTTCCACCATACTACCAATGGCAATAAGAGCGATTTCTTCTTCGGAAGCGATTAACTCACCCTTTCCATAGATTATTTCTTTTTTATGATCTTCTAACCCTAGATACGCTGTATTTTTTGGATATCTGATTGCAATCGGACCATCAAAATCAATACAATATTCTAACATCCGTTCAAATTCCCATGAATTCTTAGGTGCAATTACCGTAAGCCCTGGCATATGGGATAGATACGATAAATCAAACATACCTTGGTGAGTTTCTCCATCATTTCCTACAATTCCTGCGCGATCTAGTGCAAAAACAACTGGTAACTTACCAACGCATACATCATGAAGTATCTGATCATAAGCTCGCTGTAAAAATGTAGAGTATACAGCAACTACTGGTTTAAACCCTGCTGCTGCTAATCCTGCCGCAAAAGTTACGGCATGTTCTTCTGCAATTCCAACATCAAAAAATCGATTTGGGAATACATCTCCAAATGCGGTTAAACCAGTACCGTCTGGCATCGCAGCTGTTATTGCTACCACATCATTACGGACTTTAGCAAGCTCTATTAACTTCTTACCAAAGACTTCAGTATAAGAAACTTCGGAATTTATTTTAAGTTTTTTCCCTGTTTTAATATCAAATGGTTCTACACCATGATATTTGCTTGGCTCTTTTTCCGCAGGTTCGTATCCCTTTCCTTTTTTTGTTACCGTATGGATTAATACAGCACCATTCACTCTGGATGCAGACTTCAGTGCTGTTAACATTTGATTGATATTATGACCATCAATTGGCCCAATGTACGTCATTCCCATATCTTCAAATAACATTCCTGGAATAAACAGATGCTTTAGGGAATCTTTCGATTGTTTTAATGTTGTAACAATTGCATCGCCAACCTTCGGAATTTTCTTTAAGGCTGTCTCTAAGCCACCTTTAAAATCCATGTATCGGTAATTTGTCCTCGCCTTACCTAAATAGTTTGACATCCCACCAACATTTTCTGATATGGACATATTATTATCATTTAATACGATAATCATGTTTTCTTTTAATCGGCCAGCATTATTCAGTGCCTCAAATGCCATACCACCAGAAAGGGCCCCATCACCAATTACAGCAACCACTTTGCGCTGTTCCTCAGAAAGCTCCCTTGCCTTAACTAAACCTACTGCAACAGAAAGAGACGTAGAGCTATGTCCAGTGTCAAATGCATCACAATCGCTCTCCTTACGTTTTGGAAATCCACTCATTCCTTCATATTGACGTAATGTCTTAAAGTCATTCTTTCTTCCTGTTAATAATTTATGAACATATGCTTGATGGCCAACATCCCATACAAGCTTATCCTCTGGAAAATCCAAAAACAAGTGAAGCGCCATTGTAAGTTCAACAACACCTAAATTTGATGCAAGATGTCCTCCCGTTTTACTCACATTTGCGATTAAAAACCTTCTGATTTCTGCTGCCAGCTGGGTATACTTTTTTGCACTTATTTTTTTAATGTCATTTGGTTGATTTATTTCATCCAGTATCTTTGGCACTACTTCACCTTCTTTTCCTCTATTTTTCTCGATTCACTAGATAAGAAACTAATTCTGTTAAAAAACTATTTTCAAGCTTTAAGGCTTTCAATTCCTCCATAGCTTCTTTTGATAAACGCTCTACTTCTTTTTTACTATCTTCTATACCATAAAGGGTAACATACGTTGTTTTTTGATTTTTCTCATCACTATTGATTGGCTTCCCTAATACTTCCATCGTACTAGTTACATCTAAGATATCATCTTGAATCTGAAATGCTAAACCAACTTTTTTCGCAATCTTTGTAAAGCGAATAAGCTCCTCTTGATTCGCTCCCGAAAGTATTGCACCAATTAGAAAAGAAGCCTCTAAAAGGGCACCTGTCTTTAACTCATATATAAAAAGTAATTCTTCTTTCGAAAGGACGGAACCTGTGCGCTCCACATCAACGACTTGTCCACCAATCATACCATACATTCCAGATCTACTTGATAACATCTGATACGCTCGTGAAACTCGATCATAAAGGGTGATTGCATCTGTGCTATTCTCAATATCCTTTATGTTAGCAAATGCTTCTGCTACTAATTCAAATGCTCCATTTAATAAAGCATCTCCAGCTAATATCCCCATGTCCTCACCATATTTTGCATGGGTAGTAAGCTTACCACGGCGATACTCATCATTATCCATAGCAGGTAAATCATCATGTACAAGAGAATACGTATGAATCATTTCTAAAGCTACGGAAAACTTAGTAACAATGTCATCTAAGGTTTTAAACCAAGAAAAATCCGCATTCTCATTTATAATATCCAGTTGGGAAGCGCGCAAAGCTCCCCCTTTCTCTTGTTCTTTCAATGCTTGATAAGTTTCTAATAGAATAATTGGTCTTATTCTTTTTCCACCTGCTAACAAACTGTAGGAGAGCGCATCAAATATTGTTTTTTGCTGTCCTTGTTCCTTTGGAAGATATGCTGTCATCATCTGGGCAAACGTTTCCGCTTTTTGATGAAGCTTTTCTTCTATGTTAGTGTCCGCAATCATATATCTATCTCCCTACGAATATTTTTATTCGCCATCTTCTTCTAATATCATCAGCTGCTTCTCCACCTTATCGATGGATTCATTGCATTGTTTTAAAAGTTTCATTCCTTCTTGATATAAAACGAAGGACTCCTCTAAACTGATATCCTCTTTTTCTAAATTAGACAGGATATCATTCAATTGTTCTAATGATTTTTCTAAACCTTTTGATTTCCCCGCCATTTTAACCTCCAATAGCATGTTATGAAGTCATGCTACCTTTCTATCGATTCTACCCCTATTGTCTTTGCTTTAATCATTCCATCTGTTACAGCGATTGTTAGCTCGTCACCAGGCTTTGTTTTCGTAATACTATTTACCACCTTGCCAGAGCTATCTGATACATAGGAAAACCCGCTTTTTAACTTATCAAGCGGTGAGGCTGCTTTTAATCGTTCTATTTGAATATCCAGCAAATGTCGTTTATATCTTATTAATTCATTCATTCGCTGTCTTAACTTATTTTCTAAATCAATTGTATATTGTCGTTTTTGCCGCAGTGCATATACAGGGCTTAGATGCGTTAATTGTAACTGCTTTTTCTCAAGCTCTGATCTAGCCATCGTAATCTTTCTCATTACACACTGCACAAGGGAATAATGATAATCTACTAAATTCGATAATAAACTTTCAATCTCAGGTACTGCAAGCTCCGCTGCTGCAGACGGAGTTGGTGCTCTTAAATCGGACACAAAATCTGAAATTGTAATATCTGTTTCATGTCCTACAGCAGAGATAATTGGTATACTGCAATCAAAAATAGCGCGAGCAACCATTTCTTCATTAAAAGCCCACAAATCTTCAATAGAGCCACCGCCACGCCCAACAATAATGGTATCCACACCTTTGGCCTCAAGTGCCTTAATTCCGGCTACAATCGTTTTGGCAGCTCCCTCACCTTGTACTTTAGCAGGATATAATACTAATTGTACATAAGGGTTCCTTCTCTTACTTATGTTAATAATATCTTGAATTGCTGCACCAGTACTTGCTGTTACAATTCCTACTGTCCTTGGATATGGTACGAGTGTCTTCTTATGACTTGGATCAAATAGACCTTCCTCGTTAAGCTTACGTTTTAATAGTTCAAAGCGCTCGTATAAAAGCCCTAGACCATCCAGTTTAATTTCTTTTGCGTACAACTGGTATTTTCCATCGCGCTCATAAACACTGATGCTACCAAGGACGATAACACTTTGCCCTTCTTCCAAGCGAAAAGGAAGACCAGTTCGATAGCCCGCAAACAATACACACGCCATCTGACCCGTCTCATCCTTTAACGTAAAATAGATATGTCCAGACGTATGATACTTACAGTTCGATACTTCTCCCTTCATATAGATACGATTCAGGACATAGTCTTTTACAAACATATTTTTGATATAGTTATTTACTTGAGTTACGGAATATACCTGTTCCATATTAACACCATCCTACCGTAGGCAAAGTGAATCGCTTCTCAATTCACTATAAAGAAATTGATTTTTATTAATCAATTACCTTAGCCAAAATACCATTTACAAAACTTGCTGAGGAGTCTCCACCGTATTTTTTTGCAAGCTCAATGGCTTCGTTAATTGCAACTTTTACCGGCACCTCATCATCAAATCGTATCTCAAAGGTAGCAAGACGCATAATATTTAGGTCAACCTTACCCATACGATTTAATTTCCAACCACTGGAGGCGTTAGCAAGAATTGTATCAATTTCACCTAGTTTTTCATTGATTTTATCAAATCTCACATTCAAATATTCCTGCTGCTCCGGTGTAATACTCTCTAAGGAGTCAAAGTAAAATAAAACCTGTTCCTCAAGCTCTGTAGGCTCATGAAACTCCTTACGAAACAACATACGAAATAAATGTTCTCTAATCTCTCTTCTTGTCATCCTAACCTCCAACTTTTAAATACAATTTTAATTCTTAATCCTAAGACAAACGTTGAGGCTGCCACTTACACATAAGGTTATGTATTCATGACACCCTCACCGGTAAAATTCTTCCTTCATTATGAGTCAGTAAGCTGTCTTGCCTCAAATGTTATTGCTTATCATGCTCGATTTCTACACCAACTATGCGGATGTTAACATCGGAAACTGATAATCCAGTCATACTTTCAATCGCTGCTTTTACTTTATCTTGTACGGCAGCTGAAGTTTTAGGGATGCTATATCCGTATTTCATTGTTATCGATAATTCCACTGATACGGACTTCTCCATTAACTCTATCTTTACGCCCTTAGAAAGATTTTTCATTCCAAGCTTTCCAACAATTTCGTTGGTAAGATTACCGGTAAGTGTAGCAACACCTTCTACTTCGGTAGCTGCCAATCCTGCGATTGTTGCTACAACATCATCTGCAATCTTAACCTCGCCAATCTTACTTGACGACTCCATGTGATATGCATTGTTCTTTTGGAGTTCTTTATTCATTTTAATACCTCCTATATCTCATGCGTTTAACGCGTTCTTTTTTTACTTTCTGTTTCTATTATAGCAAACGAACTTAAATTTGCAAAGTGTTTTCTAACTATCTACATTATTTACGTAACTAGTTTGCTTATACAAAATGTGTGATATTCTATAAGTATCTCTAGGGGTGTTTTTTTATTTTATAGGTAATTACAATGCAATTTCAAAATTTTAAAAAGGCCTATTACCTTATCCATAACACGATAAGATAACAGGCTTAGTTAAAACCTATTAATTTCTAGCTTCTATCATTCTAGTCAACAACAACTGCTCCTACAACACTAATTTTATCAAGTGTGACACCTGTCTTTGTCATAACTACATCTTCAATAATAGCCATATCCTGTTCCGTTAAGTTTGGAGCATTTACTACAACATCAACATGACCGTCATTAATAGTTACAACGGAATCGCTAAATCCTTTTGCTTCAAGCTGTATTTCAGTTGCATTTTCTTTTTCTGAGATTGCTGTTAACTCAAGAACTCTATCTGTTGCGTCTTTCTTTTGATCAGCAGCGATATTCGGATTATCAATGAGTTTATATAGATCCTCTTTATTTCTAGCTCTACCCTGTTCTCTCTTTAACTTAGCATTTGCAAAAAAGCTCTTATCGATTACATTACTATTTGCTAATACAGCTTCCCCTGGATTTGTGCTTTGGTCGTCTTTTGCTGTACCATTTTCATTGGAAGCCTGTGCACTATTCTTATCGTTTTCTGCAAGTTCATCAGTAGCATCTTTATTAGCATCAGAAGCTGTCTTATTTTCATCCAAAATTAGATTTCCTTTGTCATCTACCGCAATCTTATCCATTTGATCATCAGCGATATCAGCATATTCATCTCCATTGCTATCTGCAAAGATATCATATCCAAGTGCATCGTTAGCCGAAGCTGCTACATCCTTAGCTGGATCTTTGGTACTGTCCTTGGCGAAGTTTAAGTATCCTGCCACTGCAATCATAATTGCAAGTGCAGTGATAATAATTTGATTTTTCTTAAAAATATTTTTCATGTATGTAACCTCCATTTCGCAATATTCTATGGAATTCCTTCACATTTACTTTCAATGTGCTAATCAATCACTCATCTGCAGTACCTTAATCTTATGTGCAGGGACATTAAATAACACCTCAATTGCATTTACAATATCTGTTGCTATCCTTCCGTCACCACCACCCTGTGCAAGTACTACAACGCCTTCAATCTGAGCCTCTATTTCCTTTGTAACGTACGGAGTACTCTCTCCTGATTGATTGGTTACAAGTACCGTTTCCTCCTGACTTTGTGTACTATTGTTGTCTCGGGTTCCGCCCTCTTTATCCGTCTCCTTCAGAATCTCCTGATTGTACGGTGTGTCTTTTAAAACTATACGTTCCTTTGAGGCTTTTAGCGTAATCATAACTTTTACTTTCCCGATTCCTTCCACCTTTTCAAGCAGTTTCTCTACTTTATTCTCGTAATACTCTGTGTAAGTCTCTGCTTCTGACACTTCGGTAGTTTTCTTTGTTTCACTAATGATAGGCGAAACTGTTTCGGTGATTGCTTTCTGTTCGGTCTCCTTTTCCTTTGAAAAAATATCGGGGAACGATGTGATTGCTAATATCAATCCTGCCAGGAAGATCAGAATAAGCTGACTCTTTTTTATCTCACCGAGATGAAACTTTTTCACTGAGTTTTTCTTAGTGGTCTGCTCCTTCTTTTTAGTGTCTTTGTTCTTATCAACACCTTGCTCCTCCCAAGCATCTGTTTCCATCTCCATACAGGGTTTATCTGTATTTTTAATGTTTCTCTCCATCGTGGTCCTCCTGTATACTAATATTTATATTAGATGAATCAACATTATAGAAGTCCGCCAGCATATTTTTTATATTAATTTCCATAGGAGACAGGCTTATTTGCTGGTTTTCATGACTTTCCTTCTCTTTCGAATCTACTTTAATTTGTCCAATTGTTATTGGTTCTACCTGCTCTATTCCAGACACGCCTCCCTCTTTTGTTTCTTCGCTTGTCCTAAGGTAGGAAGCTTTAATATCCATTCCCAATATCTTACCAAAATTTATACTATCCTTGTCTTTATTGATCTCTATCTTCATACTTCTAAGTATCAATCCCTTTTCTGACAGAAGCTTAACCGTTTGTCCACGTAGTACTTCTATATATTCGCTAAACATAGAATCATCACTGAGCTTTTCCATTCGAAATAAATCTTTACTGATATCCTCTGCTTGTACTAAGGTTCCATGAGAGTTAAGAGAAAAATTAAGAATATCTTCTTTCCCAAACAAATTAATTACAGGAGTAACCACAAGCAATACTAAAATTAACCCCGTAACTAATCCAACATATTTTTTATAGTTGCTCTTCCCTAATAAATTAAATATGACGGTTACCAGGATAAGAAAGATAATAATGTTTTTCATCCAGGAATATAAAGAATTTATAATCCCCAACGTATCCCTCCTTCCTAAATTTATGTCACTCGCATTGTCGATACTGCAACTATGGTAATAACAATCTCAAAAAGTATTGCAGCAACAAATACTGTTTGAAGTAACAAAGAAGACGCCTCTGCAGAAGCACTAACACAATTCACAATACGCTTATCAGAAATTGGTTGTATTGCTGCTGCAACTAATTTATAAATTAATACATAAATAATTAATTTTACGATTGGTATAGCACAAATTACAATAATAGCGACTAAGCCCGCAACTCCAATACAATTTTTTAAAAGTGATCCAGCCCCGAGTACTGTTTCTGCCACACCGCTAAATAACCCACCAATCCCAGGAATCATTTGTGTCGCTTTTATAATCGAGGAACGTTTTACCTGATCAACAGCTGGAGTTATAAGGCTTTGTATTGTACCAATACCAATAACCACCGCAAGTAAAGTCTTTAGCATCCAACGAATTAATGTAGCCAATAATTCCGATAGTTTACTAAGCATGTCCTCTTGAGACAAATTATTAGCAAGTACCGCCATCATATAGATACTGGTTAATGGAAATACTATTTTTAATAATAAGTAATCAACAACAGTGACTAAGATTAGAATACCTTGATAATATGCTGCTGAAGTCGTTGCCCCAGTGCAAAAAGCGACTGACATGCAATAGGTGGGGACTAGTGCTTTCATAAAATTTAATACATTATGTAACGTATCCGTAGCCAATTTTGTGGCTCCAATAAAGGTGGAAGCCAAGATAACAAACATGAGAAGATAGGTAACATAAAATCCAGTTTCGGCAATCTGGCTATTTTGAAAGGTATGTGAAAAATTCGTAAATACTGCTGATATCACCGCTATCGTTAATAATTTCATTAAACTGCTTAAGTTACTCTTAAATTCTAATCCAATAGTTTGAAGCATTTTCTGAAATACACCCTTAAAAGAAAAACTCTCTTTTCCACTTAATAAATTCTTTACATACTCCCCAAAATTCATATTATCTTCTTTTCCTAAGGCGCTATTTAAAGATTTCTGTATCTGAGTATAATCATACTCCTCCTCTTGCGTACTCATGGCATACGAGGCACTTGGCTTTCCAATGAGGACTAAGAGGATGCTTATGAAGATTAGCCTTAAAATCCATGTTCGTTTTCGTATCATCTTGTCCAATTCCTTTCGTTACGCAGTTAAAAAACGGTCAATAGTATCAAGAAGTGCTAATAGCACTGGCATACTGATTGCCATAATACATAGTTTTCCAGCTAATTCAATTTGATTACCTATCGCAGAATATCCAGCATCTTTACATAGGTTTGATGCAAATTCTGAAATATAGGTAATACCTATAATTTTTAATAAAATTGCAATGTACTCTGAATTGATGGATAGATACCCTTTGATTCTCTCTATTGCTTTAAATATCGTAGATAGCTTTCCTATCCCAAAATAAAAGATTAAGATACAACCAGTTAAACTAATAAAAAATGCGTATTCTGTCTTACCATTTTTAAATAGGTTCGCAGCCACAACTGCTATAATGCCAATGAGTGCGATTTTTTCCATTGATCCCGCCTTTCTACTTACAAGAAACTTGTACAAATGTATACCTGCATAATGTTAATCTCTGCTATAGGCATCTTTGGTTTATACCTATTTAACGTTAACTTCTGCTAAAGGCATCTTGGGCTTACATTTGAAATAATTTCTGTAAGTAATTAAATAAATCCGCAATATAAGGAATTACCCAATAAAGTACAATCAAAAGACCGGCGAGACTAGTTATAATCGTATAATCATTTTTATCCGATTGTTTCAGAATTTGGTTTATTACCGAAACCAATATGCCAACGGCAGCAATTTTGAAGATTATATATACCGACATATGTTCCTCCCGATTATAGTACTAAGATTGTAACGAAGATTCCTAATAATACCCCCAGACTACGATAGAGACGAATCTTCTCTTTTGCATCTAAATTTATCTCCTGCATGTCCTCTTCCACTTGTGTAATATACCAGTCGATATGGTTCATCTGCATGTCCTTATCAAGATAGCCAAGCTGCTTCCCAAATTCCAAAAAACATGTCCTATCTTTTTTGGTGAGTGAAGTGTTCAATAACTCTTCTTTCATTGCACTTTCCCAAATTTCTGCAAGACTTACCCCAGAATACTGTGATAGCTCTTTCGATACTTTCTTAAAAAATGGAGTTAATCGTCCATCATGCCGCTTCGTGATATTCTCTAGCGCCTCTGGCAATGCAGTCTGCGCATACCTTATATCACCTCGCAAAAGAATAGCGATTGTCTTAGCTGCTCTTAAATCTTCCATTCTCTTTTTTATTTCATTACCGAATAGAAATCCCATACCGGTACTAGCGCCTATGATTAAGGCGCATCCTGTCATTCTTAAAAATAATATAAACATTGATTCACCCCTCCTTTGGCTTACGCATAATACAATTTAGAGCCTCTCTCATCGTAGATTTCAGTCACCTTACCGATGGAATCTCGGTTATTAAGAATAATGTACCGTTCGAAAACATGCTTTTTTATTAATTCTCCTAACAATGGCTTGTCTCTCACTTCGTCAATTGTCCCTCCATGTACCGTTGCAATCATCTTAATCCCACATCCCATTGCATAATGGATGGCTTCTATGTCCTCTCCAAGACCGATTTCATCCACAGCAAGAACAGAAGGTGACATTGACCTTATTAGTAGCATCATTCCTTTCGCTTTTGGACAACAATCTAGGACATCTGTTCGTATCCCAAGATCATTTTGTGGAGTCCCCATATAGCAGGCAGCTATTTCCGACCTCTCATCCACCACACCAACCGGTATACCCTCTCTATAAGATCCGCCTTTCGTATCCTGTTCGCCATCCGATAATTGTCTGATTACATCACGTAGCAGTGTAGTTTTACCACATCCTGGCGGTGAGATTATTAACGTATGATAGATACTATTGTCTCGTAGAATATATGGCATTACCAAGTTTGCACATCCCTTCACCTGATGAGAAAGACGAATATTAATGAAGGAGATGTACTTCATACTTTTAATCTTTCCTTCCTCAAGGATTACTTTCCCAGCTATCCCTATTCGATGACCACCTGCTATGGTTATAAATCCTTGCTTTAATTCTTCTTCAAAAGCATAAAGCGAATAATTACTTATGTACTCCATGGTTTCTTTCACTTCTGCTTTCGTAATCATAAATGCATCTTCCAGTGATTTCGTAAGACTTGCATTATTATCGATCATGTACTCCTTATTGTTATATCGAACTAGCAAAGGGCTGTCCACTCTTAACCGAATCTCTTGTAATCGATTAAAATCTAACACTGTTTTTGACAACAGAGTACGTAGTTTCACTGAGAAAATTTTGAGTAAATCATCTTTCCTATTCACACGAATCACCACTGCCTTTCTTCACTAGGTGTTGTCCTGTTTTTACAGTATATGAACACATGAATAGATTATGAATAAAAAAAGTCGGGAGAATGGAATGATTTTTTTCATTAAAAGAATTGCTTTCCTTCTCAAGATAGAATATGATTAAGGGCAAAAGATTTTTCGACTTTGAATTTGACTTTAGCAAAGTTACACGGACTACTAAGCAGGTATGTTTTCAAGTGTGGATTAAATATCTTTCACACAACAAGTTGTGTCTGCTGCTGCAACCACAAACTTTAAGGTACAAGAAGATGCGCAGAAATGAGGTTAAACATGGACTACGGACTAATTGGAGAAAAACTGGGACATAGCTATTCTAAAATAATTCATGAACAGATAACAGATTATCAATATGAGATACACCCTTTAAGTAAGGAAGAGTTTCCTCTCTTTATGAAAGAAAAGAATTTTAAGGCAATCAATGTCACAATTCCGTATAAACGAGATGTGATTCCTTATCTTAATGAAATTGATGAAAAAGCAAAAAAAATCGGTGCAGTTAACACCATTGTCAATGACAACGGGAAACTCACCGGATATAATACAGACTACGATGGTTTTTACTATACTCTAGTGGAAAACCAGATTGAAGTAAAAGGAAAAAAGGTCTTGGTTTTAGGAAATGGCGGTGCTGCTCTCGCAGTACTTGCTGTATTAAAAGCCTTAGAGGTAGGACAAATTCTAATTGTGAAATATAAAGAAGAAGATGGCTGTATTACTTATGAGGAAGCAAAAGAAAAGCATTTTGATGCATCAATTATAATCAATACTACTCCTGTTGGAATGTATCCGAATTGTAATGATAGCCCGATTGATCTAACACCATATCAAAGTTTAGAAGCGGTTGTAGATGTAATTTATAATCCACTTACAACCAAACTACTTGCTCAAGCGATGGAACGACAGATAAAAGCTGTCAACGGTCTTGCAATGCTTGTTGCTCAGGCAAAATATGCTGTAGAACATTTTAAGAATTGTAAACTCAGTGATGAATTGATTGGTCCGATTTATTCTAAGGTGGAAGCTTTGTTAAAAAATAAGTGATTTGATAGAAATGCAATGATTTGTTAGAAAAGCAGTGATTTATTAAAAATATACAATCTTTAAAAAGTAAGGTGTTGATTGGTGATGTATAGAAAACTTGATCAATCAACACCTTACTTTTCTAACTCTTGACAAGGAAAAGTTCACTAATCATATTTTTTCTTGTTCATTTATCTATAAACCAGATATTCATCTGAATATATCAATCTTCTATTTTACTTTCTAACTCCCCAATACTACTATCGTATTAATTTAAAAATAAAGATAAATAAAGATAACTAAAAAATATTGTAAAGTAAATTGCAATTCTTTACATTTCCATTATATGGTATTATAATATATCTAATCGATATATTGAAGGAGGTGCAACATGCTTGAGTCAATTATTTTGGGTATGGTATTGGAAGAAGATTTAACAGGATATGATATAAAAAAGCGCATCGAAACTGGTATCGGAGTTTTTTATAAAGCAAGCTTTGGTAGTTTATATCCTGCGCTTAAAAAGATGACGGGAAAAGGATGCTTAATAGCTTATGATAAATCACAAGGTGGCAGACAAAAGATTTTTTATCAAATAACAGAAGCGGGTAAAAAAAGCTTTTATGACTGGCTTTCCTCCCCTATGAATATCTTTGATGGAACAAACACCCATTTGGCTAAAGTCTATTTTTTTGATCGCTTATCTCCAGAGCTTCGAGAACATCAATTACTTCAACATGAAATAAACAATGTTAATTATCTACACAAACTTGAGGCACTAGAAAAAGAATTTGACAAATTGGAACATAAGGAATGCTTTTATTATAAGCTATCCACACTTTATTATGGTATATGCATAACGCGAGAAGCAATACGATGGTGCCAATCTGTTAGAAAACAGCAACCATTGTCCGAACTAATGAGGAAAGGGGCTGATTTATGAAAGTTCTGGAATCAAGAATGCCAATTCTTATTTTATCTTATCAAAACTGTGAACTCTATTGTTGTCATTTAGATGGATATAAAGCAAATACAGTGGCATTATATGAGCGTTTGAAGGAGATTGAATCCATACTTACATCAAAACCTTTCCATTCTAAATTTAGAATATGGTTTAACTTAGACGATAACATACTGACAAAATCAACAATGAAGGCAATTGCTGAGAGTATACGCCTTTTTGATAAACACATTTATAAAATTGTTTTTATAGGATTGAGAGGAATAGCCAGATGGAAATTTGACCATATCTTAAAACAGACTTTTGGGAATAAAACAATTACAAAAGCATATTTTTCTGATGCAGAATTAGCGAAAGGATGGCTTTTATAAAAGCTGTAGGTGATATTATGCTAGCAAAATCTCCAAGTGGAGCTTTAAGTCCATATTACTATAAAGGTGGTTACTTTCACGGGATACATTATGGTAGTTATTTTGATGATATGGATGCCTTGTTTACTATGATGGAAAAAGAAGAGCATTTCATCTTAAATTCACCCCAGATGAGAAGAATTTTAATCGATTTATATGAAACGAACTTATCCAAACCAGCATTAGAAAAGATGATCCATCATATCGAACAGATAAGTCCTAGGATTATAAAACTTGCAATTACAAGCGATAAAAAGAGTTTAAATAGTATTCGTAAAGCAATAAAAAAAGCCAGTATATTAGGATCTGGTCAACTTTACTTATGTACAGATATGGAAGAAGGTAAAACATGGTTGGTCAGTGATGGTATTCTATAGCCTAAAAAATAGCACAGGATCATATCCTGTGCTAAAATAAAATTCTAACTATATCTAATTATACACGCTTCATGTAGTCGCCAGTTCTTGTATCGATAGAAATCTTATCTCCCTGGTTAACGAATAATGGAACGTAAACAGTTGCACCTGTCTCAACTTTAGCAGGCTTTGTAGCACCCTGAGCTGTATCACCTTTAAAGCCTGGTTCTGTATCAACGATTACAAGCTCAACAAATAGTGGAGGCTCGATAGCGAATACGTTGCCTTGATGAGAAAGCATCTTAACCATATCGTTTTCCTTAACAAATTTTAAGGAATCACCGACTGCTTCATCATTTAAAGCGATCTGATCAAATGTTTCAACATTCATAAAGTTATATAACTCACCGTCAGAATATAAATACTGCATATCACTTCTTTCAATATGAGCTTGTGGATATTTTTCTTGTGGACGGAATGTTCTTTCAGTTAAACCACCGTTTTTAATATCTCTTAATTTGGTTCTAACAAACGCTGCACCCTTTCCTGGTTTTACGTGCTGGAACTCAATAACCTGATAAACTGCATTATCAATCTCTAATGTTAGGCCATTTCTAAAATCGCCTGCTGATATCATAAAAAAATCCTCCTTAAAATCAACTATACTATAGTCTATATTACTTGTCCGTTTTTTTCAACTATTTTTTTCAAAATCCTATATTTAATTGAAAAAATAGATACAATTTGTCACATGTTATTTACTGAGAAATAATAAAAAGAAGTTTTATATACCCTATTGGTGAACTCTCATACCAATTATCTAAATAGTATTGTAATCGCATATTACAATAAGATACTTCTTATAGCTCAATAAGTTCCTTTGGTGAATTAGTGAAATTAATACAACCATCCTTTGTTAATACGATCATGTCTTCGATACGCACACCGCCAAAATCCTTCACATAAATACCAGGTTCTACAGTTAATGTCATATTTTCTAGTACAATGTCTTCAGACTTAAGACTTGCTCGTGGTGATTCATGAATAAATAATCCAACACTATGACCTAGTCCGTGCCCAAAACAACCTTCATATCCTGCTTTATATATGATATCTCTTGCTATTTTATCGATATCACGACCTACCATTCCTGCTTTCACTTGGTTTAATACTGCCATCTGTGCTTCTAGTACAGTTTGATAGATCTCTTTTTGTTTCTCACTTGCTTTTCCAACAACAATCGTTCTTGTCATATCAGAACAATAACCATTGTATTTACATCCAAAATCAAGAGTTAATAAATCACCCTTTTCGATTTTCTTTCTAGAAGGTACTGCATGAGGCATAGAAGAATTGAGGCCAGAAGCTACAATTGGATCAAAGGATATCCCTTCTGCACCATTTGTTTTCATAATATACTCTAATTTCGCTGCTATCTCAATCTCCGTTACACCAGGCTTAATCTCATCAAGAATTTTAGAAAAGGTGATATCACCAATATGTTCTGCTTCTTTTAAGAAAGATAATTCTTCCGAAGTTTTAACCATACGTAAGCTTGCAAGTTCTCCATGATAAGGAATTAGTGTAACATCCTCTAACTCTTTCTTCAGCTTTGAATACTCAGCAAAAGAAACTTCCTCTTCTTCAAAACCTAGAGATTTATTATTTTCTTCCACTACTACCTTTGCGATAGTTTTCGCATATCCATCATTTGCAATATCAATAACTTCATATCCCACAGCCTCTGCCTGAGCTTGATAAATATAACGAAAATCAGTGAATATTATTTTTCTATTCTGTGATATATACGCATATCCAGTATCGCCTCGGTACCCTGTAATATAACGTACGCTATGGCGATTGGAAATTAAAATGGCATCACATTGTAGCCCTTTTATAATATCTAAAACTTTTTGTATCATGTTATTATCCTCCTATTACGTTCCATTTATTCTTCATTTCTTCGCTGCTCTTTGTCTTGATAATGCACATTATCAACTTTGAGGATGCAGCGTATATATAACTTTTGATAAGTGAAAGATCTACAATTTTTACTCTTTATTCCCAAGGTTATTTTATTAACCGATGTTCATGGAAATTATGGCATCTATGGCTAATAAGTACCCTTGCAAACCTAGTCCAACAATCTGACCAGTACACACAGGAGCTGTTACGGATACATGGCGAAACTCTTCTCGTTTATGTACATTGGAGATATGTACTTCTATTTTGGGTATTTCAATAGAGGCTAGAGCGTCACGAATTGCATAACTATAATGGGTATATGCACCTGGATTTATTATAATCGCATCCGTTTGATCCGAATATGCTTCCTGAATTCGGTCTATGATTTCACCTTCCCCATTACTTTGGAAAGTTACAATCTCAATTCCTTCTTTTTTCGCCTTTCCCTCAAGTAAAGAAAGCAAATAAGGATAATCCTCTTTCCCATAGATGGCTTTTTCTCTTATTCCTAAGAAATTAATGTTCGGACCGTTGATTACTAAAATCTTCATCTTTCCCCTCTATTCCTGCGCACTTACGCAAAGTTCTGCCTGATTGATATAATTTCTTGCACTATCCTATCGATTGATCTATCTTTAGTTTCCAGAACCATATCAGCACAAGCCTCATAGATTGGAACCCGTATCTTTAGCATCTGTTCGATTGCACCAAGTGGATCTTCACACTGAAGCAAAGGTCTTGTCGTATCATTTTTAAGTCTCTGATACGTCACCTCCTTCGAAGTTTTTAAAAATATAACAAATCCTATTTCACGAAGTAAACTTACGTTCTCTGCGCGTAGTGGCATGCCCCCACCAGTTGATAAAACAGTTTGATTCAGAGTTTCTTGATACTCTCTAAGTAAATTCGTTTCCATCAAACGAAAGACTTCTTCACCCTTGCTTTTAAACATTTCGGAAATCGTCATCTGACTGCGTTTTTCAATTTCATTATCAGTATCCATAAACTTCATAGATAAGGTATTCGCTAAGCAAGTACCAACACTGCTTTTTCCAGTTCCCATAAAACCAATTAGTATGATATTATTCTTTTTCATAGCACTCCCATCATGAACGTTTTTTTTGCTTTGCTTGCTTTCTACGATAAAAGCTTAAAACAATACGTTCTAATAGACGTTTTATAACTATTTGTATTTCTTCCTTTTTTCCAATTGGCTTTACAAGATAACTCGTTATACCCGCGCGGTTTGCGCCATAAACATCTGTAAATATCTGATCACCAACAAAAATCGTATTTGATTTGTTAGTATTCATATATTCCATTGCTTTCAAATAGTTTTTTATCGAAGGTTTGTGAGCATTAAAAATATACTTTATCTTAATATCTTGATTGAACCGTTTTACACGATCTTCTTTATTATTAGAAATCAAGCATACTTCAAACCCTATCTTTTTTAATCTCTTAATTAACGCTACTGCACGTTCACTAGCATCAGCACCATGCTCCACTAGAGTGTTATCGATATCAAAGATAATTCCCCGATAACCATTCTTATATAATTTTTCATAATCGATTTCATAGGATGACTCTACGTATTCGGTTGGATAAAATTTTTGAAACATAGTAACCTCTTTCTATTTTTTGCTTAACGGATTAGTCAAATTCATAGACCTAACGTCAGACCATATCTTAGGTTTGACGTTACAAAAATTTCTATTCATGAAATCACTCTCCTAGTTGATAATTATAACGAAATTCTTATCGATATTCAACCTCATTTCTTCTTTGTTTTTAAATACTTAATCTTATTTGCCTCACTAACGAATTATTTCCGTTAAAAATTTATCTTACACTCTAAGCCTTGCGAAAGATAAATAGAAAGGATATAATACATAACATATCCTAAACAAGAAAAAGCACACTTGCGAACTTTACCTTGTCATGAATAATTGTTTAAATAAATTTCTACAATATAAATGTATGATTTGTACATTTAGGTGATAAAAAGGCTTGAAATTGTAAGCTCTTACACATACTAGAAAAGAATTATTCAAGTAAATGCTATTGATTTTTCTACATTGGTGATATATAATTGACTTACAATTCAATAATATCACATAGAATAATTGTAAGCGCTTATATTTACTTTGAATAAAAGCAAAACACAGTTATCAAAACAAGAAAAAGCGCGCTTCGCAAACTTTTCCTTGTCATGAATAATAGAAAGAAACTTTAGGAACCTTCTATTATTATATAAGTGAAGCAAAAATCTGCCTAACTTAAAAGGAATAAATATAAGCGAAGGATTTTTTACATACCTTTGCTTGTATAATTTATTAAATATTATATGGAGGTCGTAAAAATGGATTTTTCAAAGAAATTTTCCCTTGAAGGTAAAATCGCTTTAGTAACCGGTGCTTCTTATGGTATCGGATTTGCTATTGCTAGCGCATATGCAGAAGCTGGCGCTACTATAGTTTTCAACGATATCAAGCAGGAATTAGTAGACAACGGAATCGCTGCTTACAAAGAAGCTGGTATCACTGCTCACGGCTATGTTTGTGACGTAACAAACGAAGATCAAGTAAATGCAATGGTCGCTCAGATCGAGAAGGAAGTTGGCGTTATCGACATCTTAGTTAACAATGCAGGTATTATCAAGCGTATCCCTATGATTGAAATGACAGCTGCTGAATTCAGACAAGTTATCGATGTAGATTTAAATGCTCCTTTCATCATGGCTAAAGCTGTTATTCCTAGCATGATTAAGAAGGGTCATGGAAAGATTATCAACATCTGTTCTATGATGAGTGAATTAGGTCGTGAGACTGTATCCGCTTATGCTGCAGCAAAGGGTGGTCTTAAGATGTTAACTAAGAACATTGCATCTGAATATGGTGAATTCAACATTCAGTGTAATGGTATTGGACCTGGATACATCGCTACTCCTCAGACAGCTCCTCTTCGTGAAGATGGTCATCCATTCAACAACTTTATTATCTCAAAGACTCCAGCTGCTCGTTGGGGTGAGCCAGAAGATTTAGCTGGTCCATCTGTATTCTTAGCTTCTGATGCATCTGACTTCGTAAATGGTCACATCCTTTACGTAGACGGTGGTATCTTAGCATACATCGGAAAACAGCCTAAGTAAGAGATATACAATAGAAACTTTATAAGTTTCTTAAAAAATTAAAGGAACGTCGCAATAGCTATGAATTAGATATTACGACGTTCCCTTTTTTATCATTCCTGACAAGGTAAAATTCACAAAGCGTGCTTTTTCTTGCTAGAATGATTATATCTCATATTTTAAACTCTACTAGGCAAGAAATTGCATAGAGTAACGGCACTCAAATTGCTCACCTTGATCAAGTTCATTTATATACTCTTTCTCACTTAAATCACCATCAAACTCTTCTGCATCACATCTACCGTACCATGGTTCTATACATACAAATGGTGCATTTTTCCCTGCTGGTGACCATAATCCAAACAAAGGAGCATCAAACTTCATAACAACGTATGGCTGATCATCTGGTTTACAAATCGCAACTTCCTTAATTCCACTCTCTTCTATGATTAAAGCATCACGATCAAACAATCCTTTTTCATATTTAAGAAACCCAAATTCTCCCTTTTTAACTAAAGGAATTTGATAAGGAATATCCCGTTTCAAACCAGTATCAAAATTAACAATAGTGTAAGTAATCGTATTGGTATTTGGAAAACGGAAAGAATAATCTTCCTGTGATGTCCCTTCTATTAATGGGCAGAAAAATCCAGGATGCGCTCCGATTGCAAAATACATCTTCTCGTCCATAAGATTATCAACACGATAGAAAGTCTTAATCGTATCATCTTCTAACTCATAACCTATCCATAAAGTATACTCAAAAGGATAACACTTTATCGATTCTTCATTGGAGGATAGTTTGAACAATATTTTATTGTCTTCTTGTTCCTGTATTATAAATTCTTGGTCCCTTGCAAATCCATGCTGTTGCATCGGATAAGTAACTCCCTTATACTGATACTGCTTCCCTTTTTGTGTTCCCACAAATGGAAATAATATCGGCGCATGTCTATCCCAATACTTCGGATCTGCAGACCATAGATATTCTTGTTCCTCTACTTTTCCTAATACCGTATTCTTTCTTTTAACAGAAATTAATTCAGCTCCTTTCGTGTCAAAGGTTGCTATCAACTGTGCATTCTCAAGATAAATTTTTGCCATTTCTTATCCCTTTCTTAATCTATTTTTGACATGCCTGGATAAAAGCCCGAAAAATAAACTGTGATGTCTCGTCTCCCTCGTATAATTCTTCTGGATGCCATTGAACCCCTAGAAAAAAAGGATAATCTCTCATCGTCACTGCTTCGGTGTATCCGTCATTCGAATAACCAGCAATTTCTAAGCCCTTCGCAACTGTACGTATTACTTGATGATGATAACTGTTAACCATAATTTTCTCTGACTTAACTATATTATGTAATAGTGTATCTTTACATACGTTTACATAATGCGTTGGAACATCACCACGAGATTTTTGATAATGCCCTACATTCATAGTATCAGATTTCCGGTGTTCTATGTCTTGATAGATATCTCCACCTAAAGCAATGTTAATTACTTGAAGCCCACGGCAAATTCCTAATATCGGTTTTTTTAAAGCGAGTACATAAGGAAGTAACTTTATCTCTAGTTGATCCCTTGCTGGTTGTATGACTCTGCATTCCCAGGCAGAATCCTCACCCCAATAAAAAGGACTCACATCTGGTCCTCCCGGGTACAATACCCCATTTATCTCTGATAAGAGATAGACGATATCACTAATCTCTTGATACAAAGGGAGAAGGATTGGAATACCACCCTCTTTTTGAATCGCTTTAACATAGAACTCCTCTATCTTTATCCTTTTTGTTTCTACTTCATACTGTGGTAAGATACCAATAACGGGTTTTTTCACTTTTTATCCTGCCAATAATCAAACTTATTATATCATACGAGGGGTTTGTGTAAAGATGAATATATTCTTACATATGTTTTAAATCATATATAGTCGTAATTCTCAGATACTCTTCAAGATATAAAAGAATTTCAAAAAAATTTACAAAAAGAATACAATACCCCATAAAGTCAAACAAGAAAAAAGCACGCTTCACGAATTTTTCCTTGCCATAAATACGAAAAGAAGAAAACATACCTAGGAGAAGCAACAACAATTGCTACGCTTCTACTTCGGTATGTTTCCTTTGTTACGTTTTAAAATCTTTAAATTCTTTCAGTCAAAACTTGTTATAGCGAACTTCAACGATATCTTCATATCTTATTACTTTATCCATAAGAATTAAGATAATCTTCTTTCTTTCACTAAAAACATTAACCAACTTCTTCTGAATTTGCATATTTTTCAGATTCCTCAATAACTTTCTGTTGAACATCGCTAGGAGCTTGTTCGTATCTTGCAAATTCATAAGAGTATTCGCCAATACCACCAGTCATGGAACGTAAATCCGTAGCATAACCAAAGGTCTCAGAAAGTGGTATATCTGCTACGATTTCCTGTTTTCCATTATGAAGAGGATTCATACCTAATACTCTGCCTCGTCTCCGGTTTAAGTCGCCCATAATATCACCTGTAAATTTATCTGGTACTAATACCTTTAAGGTAACAATTGGCTCGAGTAAGATTGGTGTAGCCTCCATAATTCCTTGCTTAAAAGCCTGAATCGTTGCCATCTTAAATGCCATTTCTGAAGAATCTACAGGATGATAGGAACCATCTACTAAAGTAGCCTTTAAACCAACAACTGGATATCCTGCCAGAGGCCCCTTTAATACACTTTCCGCAATACCTTTTTCTACCGCTGGGAAGAAGTTTTTAGGAACAACCCCACCAAATACATTTTCTTCAAACACATAAGGAAGGTCCATATCACCAGATGGTTCGAATTCAATATGAACATCACCATATTGACCATGACCACCGGATTGTTTCTTATATTTTCCCTGTACTCGTACTTTTTTACGAATCGTCTCACGATAAGGAACTCTTGGCTTCATAATCTCTATATCTACTTTGTAGCGTTGTAACATTTTACTTACTACTACATCTAATTGCTGTTCTCCAATACCATATAATAGAGTCTGACGATTTTCTTTATCATTTACAACACGTAAGGTCAAATCTTCTTCCATTAACTTTTGCAGCGCTTGGGAAACCTTATCGTCATCTCCTTTGTTCTTAGTTCTGAATCTTTGATAAGCATATGGTACTGATAATTTCGGACGTGCATAAACGATCGGAGTAGCTTTCGTTGAGAGAGTATCACCGGTTACTGTATTGGATAACTTACCGATGGCACCAATATCTCCTGCATACAACTCCTTAACTTCAATTTGTTCTTTTCCACGCAATACATAAAGTCTTGACAATTTTTCTTCGGTATCTTTATCAGCGTTATAGATTACTGAGTCTGACTTTAGTACTCCCGAACATATTTTAATTAATGAGAATTTACCGATAAATGGGTCTGCAATGGTTTTAAAAACATAGGCAGTCATTGGTTTATTTGCATCATAATCCGCTGCAAAGTTTTCATCTGTTTTCGTATTTACACCAGTAAGCACTCCCTTATTTGGCGAAGGAAAATACTTTTCAATTGCTTCTAGTATCATTCTAGTACCTTGAGCATATAAACCAGAACCCATAAGTACCGGTACAATACTACAGTCAATCACGCTACTGCGAAGAGCTGTAGATATTTCTTGAGGTGTGAATTCTTCTCCTTCAAAATACTTTTCCATTAACTCTTCACTGGATTCTGCCACCGCGTCTAACAATGATTCACGGTATTTATTTACATATTCCATAGAGTATTCTGGAATTTCGCAATCTACATAATCACTTAACTTTGTAAATCTACGACCTGCCATCTTTACAACATTAACAAAACCAACAAATTTTTCATTCTCACGTATTGGTGAGTGGAATGGTGCTATTTTCTTTCCATACAGTTCATCTAATCGTTCTACTACTGCTCTAAAACTTGCGTTATCATCATCCATATCTGTTACAAAGAACATTCTTGGAAGTTTATATTTTTCACAATAATCCCAAGCTTTCATTGTACCGATTTCAACGCCTGACTTTGCTGAAACAACAATTATTGCCGCATCGCATGCTAGTAATGCTTCTTCCACTTCACCTACAAAATCAAAATAACCTGGCGTGTCTAGTAAATTAATCTTTGTGTCTTCCCAGATTATCGGTACAACTGTAGTACTAATGGAAAAAAGTCGTTTATTTTCTTCCTTGTCATAGTCACTGATTGTATTACCTTCTTCGACCTTGCCTTGTCGGTTCGTAATTCCTGTTGTATAAGCGATAGCTTCCACTAAGGTTGTTTTACCACTACCACCGTGTCCTAACAATACAACATTACGAATCTTCTCATACTTGTAAGTCTCCATGTCTGTTGTCCTCCATTACTTTATAGTCAAACTGCCTTCCAATATAAGAGTTTATTTATATCGGATCACATTTGCTGTATGGGATATTACCAATTCCCTCCTATATATTTTACCTAATTTTCAATAAACTTACAATAGTTTTATGCATTTATCACAAATCTATTTTTTAAGTTTCATTATATCTAAACAATATACATAAATCTATCAAATGTGACACTATAAAATTATTAATTCACAAGTGTGAGACATAATTGATTTCCTTCTCTTTCTCCCATATTCTGGATTTTTATTATAAAAAATGTAGTCTTTACCATCTTATTCCTCGCTTTAAAGCGTTACGCTTTAAAGCATCATAGTATTGACATTAAAAATAAAATAAGGTACAATACAATTCAGATTTTGGTAAATACTATACGTATGTTAGGAGATAAAGTTATGATAATCGTTATGAAGCCAAATGCAAAAAAGGAGTCAATTGACAATATATTGAGACTGATTAAAGAAAAAGGACTTGATGTGCATATCTCGGCTGGGAAAGAAGTCACCATTATTGGTGTCATTGGAGATAAAAGTAAATTATCTTGCTGTAATCTTGAGATTGCAGAAGATGTTGATCATATTTTACCTGTGACCGAGTCCTATAAGTTAGCAAATAAAAAATTTCATCCGGAACCAACTATTGTTAAAGTTGGTAATACAACCATTGGTGGCGATGAACTTTGTGTTATGTCTGGTCCATGTGCAGTGGAAAGTGCACATCAGGTTCTCGAAACAGCTATTGCAATTAAAAAGTCAGGTGCAACTATCTTAAGAGGTGGTGCATACAAACCAAGAACTTCCCCTTACTCATTCCAAGGTCTTGAGGAGGAAGGCCTAAAGTATATGAAGGAAGCAAGAGAAGCTACAGGTCTAGCAGTAGTTTGTGAGGTTACTAGTCTTGCAGCGATTGAAGCCGCAGTAAAATATGTTGATATGTTACAAATTGGAGCAAGAAATATGCAAAACTTTTATTTACTAAAAGAAGCTGGTAAAACTGGTTTACCTGTTCTTTTAAAACGTGGTCTTGCTGCAACAATTGAAGATTGGTTAAACGCTTCTGAGTACATTATATCGGAAGGTAATCCAAATGTAGTCTTATGTGAGCGAGGTATACGTACCTTTGAAACCGCAACAAGAAATACTTTAGATATTAGTGCGGTTCCTGTTATTAAGCACAAGAGTCACCTGCCAATCATTGTGGATCCAAGTCATGCAACCGGAGTTAGACGTTATATCGCTCCTCTTGCAAAATGTGCGATTGCTGCAGGTGCTGATGGATTAATGATTGAAACACATCCAGATCCAGCTACTGCACTTTCTGATGGGCCACAGTCATTAACCTTTGATCAATTCGATGAACTTTGCAATGAATTACGTCCATACGCTAAGTTGGCAGGAAAACGCTTCTAGGAAGGATTGAACGCATATGAAACATTTATGCATAGGATTTATAGGTCTTGGTTTGATTGGTGGATCCATCGCTAAGGCCTTACGGGCTAATCATTACCCTTGTACCATCGTTGCATATGAAAAAGAAGATAGTGTATCTTCTGAAAACTTACGAATTGCTTTATCCGATGGAACAATTAATAACATAGGCCATGACTTAAGCGTGGATTTTTCTAATTGTGATATCATTTTTTTATGTGCACCAATTAGGGTAAATCTATCCTACCTGCCACAATTAAAGGCATGTATCAAAGATACTTGTGTCCTAACTGATGTGGGAAGTGTGAAATCAATCATGCATACTGCTATCGCAAGTTTTGGATTAGATAAGCAGTTTATTGGTGGACATCCAATGACTGGCTCTGAAAAAAGTGGTTACCTAAATTCTAGTGAGTTACTGTTAGAAAATGCTTACTATATTCTCACTCCATCAGATAAAGTAGAAAAAAAACAGGTAACAATGTTTACCAATATCGTAAAACGAATCAATGCGATACCGATCGTACTAGATCCTAAAGATCATGATAACATTACTGCGGATATTAGTCATGTTCCGCACATTATTGCTGCGGAACTTGTTAATCTTGTAAAAGAGTCGGATGATCCAAGTGAAAAACGTAAATTACTAGCTGCCGGCGGTTTTAAGGATATCACTAGAATTGCCTCTTCCTCCCCAATCATGTGGCAAAATATTTGCCTTACGAATAAAGACAGTATAATACATAGTCTAAAGAAGTTTCAGAGTAATTTAGATCAAGTAATCACTGCTTTAGAAGAACAGGATTCTGAATATCTCTATCAGATTTTTGAGTCTGCTGGCATCTATCGTAATCAAATTCCAAACTCCAAAGGTATCATTCATCGTATTTACGAATTGTATATTGATATTACTGACGAACCAGGAGCGATTGCCATCATTGCTACCCTGCTTGGAAGCAATGGCGTCAGCATAAAAAATATTGGTATTATACACAACCGCGAATTTGAACAAGGAGTTCTACGTATTGAACTCTATTCAGAGGAAGCCTTATTGAAAGCAAAGAAATCCTTACAATCTCATAATTATGTGTTATATGAACGCACTTAGGATCTATATCAGAGATAATATATAAAGTTGAACTAAGTTTTCTATACTGTTCTAGGTGTAAAATTACCATTACGCAAGTATTTTTACACCTGAAACAGTAGAAATCTAAAGTTCAACTTATATAAGTAAGAAAAGTACGTTATGCGAACTTTTCCTTACGATGAAGAAATATTACACTAAACTGTATTTCGAAATCCAGTTAACAGGTTGATAAATTAGATATCTTTACCAACTTATGTGTAAAATCAGAAAGGAATTGGTATGAAATTTCATAAAGTGAAACAGATAAATGGTACCCTCACCGTACCAGGTGATAAGTCCATCTCACACCGTGCAGTTATGTTTGGAGCTATAGCAGAAGGAACTACAGAAGTTTATAATTTCTTAAAAGGTGCTGACTGTCTCTCAACCATACAGTGTTTTAGACAGCTGGGAATCAATATAGAAGAAGATACTAAACAGCAAGTGATTCGAATTCACGGAAAAGGACTTCATGGATTAACTCCACCTTCTACTATTCTTGATGTAGGTAATAGTGGAACGACGCTCCGTCTTATTTCTGGAATATTAAGTGGTCAACCATTTGAAAGTAACATTACCGGTGATAGTTCTATACAAAAACGGCCAATGAATAGAGTTATTACACCTCTAAGCCTAATGAATGCTGATATTAAAAGTGTTCTAGGAAACGGTTGTGCACCACTCTGCATTAATGGATCCTATCAAAACGGCGCAAAGTCTGCCTTAAAGAGTATTCATTATAATTCTCCTATTGCCTCTGCACAAGTTAAATCTTCTATTCTTTTAGCAGGTCTATATGCAGAAGGTGAAACTTCAGTAACTGAGCCATACGTTTCGAGGAATCATACCGAACTTATGTTACAAAAATTCGGTGCAAATCTTAGCGTAAACGACAAAACAGTAACTATTCAACCTGAACCAAGGTTAATGGCACAAAAAGTTCATGTACCAGGAGACATCTCTTCTGCCGCTTATTTCCTTGCTGCTGCTTGTATACTCCCTAATTCTGAACTTGTTATAAATAATGTAGGTGTAAATCCTACACGTGATGGAATCATCGATGTCTTGCTTGCGATGGGTGCTGACATTACGAAAGAAGATTTAAAGAATCAAGAAGGTGAAGCAGTATGCAATCTAAGGGTTAGAAGCAGTAAACTTCATGGCACTGTGATTGAAGGAAGTATCATCCCTCGTCTTATTGATGAGATACCTGTTATCGCTGTTGTTGCATGTTTTGCAGAAGGCGATACAATCATCAAAGATGCAGCCGAATTAAAGGTGAAAGAGTCCAATCGTATTGATGTAATGGTACAACAACTGAAACATATGGGCGCTAATCTTACTGCAACCGAAGATGGTATGATTATTCACGGAGGCCAAAAGCTATCTGGTACTGTCATCGAAAGTAAAGAAGATCATCGTATTGCAATGTCTTTCGCTATTGCAAGCCTAATGGCCGAAGGCGAAACGACTATTCAAGGTGCAGAATGTGTTAACATCTCCTATCCAGAATTTTATCAAGATTTGTATAGACTAACCTGCGATAATTAGAGAAATATATCACGTAAACTCTTCTTGAATAGTAGGTGATTTCATGATCGCATAAACTCATTTCTCTACCGTAAAACCTCACCTTAAACTTAGATGGCTAAGTCCAACAAGAAAAAGCATGCATTAACTACTTTTCTTTGATTGAATAATAAAAAAATCTTATTTCTTCTTACGTAAGATAGAAATAAGATTTTTTTATTTATTCGGTCACACTAGGCTCCCTGAGTTGGCTGTTGTGTTTGTTGCTTGTTGTAGTCATCTTCCATTAATAGCAATACTGAACGGAAGTAACCTTTATTCGACTCTTCGCTAAAGATGTCTCTCAAAAAATTCGTAGGGATCACTGACTTAACATCTTCTAAAATAGTCTGATCATCTACATATTCAGTATTAATACGATCTATGAGAGCTGTTAACTTAGTATCCCACAATTCCTTATCCACATAGTCAAATATACTAGTTTTAGTCGTAGGATAATCGTCACGTAATAATTCTATTTCATAATCCCAAAATTCAGTATATGGATTAAGTCCTTTACTTGCAGCATCTGAATTGGCTACCGCTGCTCTAAGACTTTCTAAAGTTCTACCACGATCGTTCGTATCTAAATTACTGTCGATATTTTTGTTCACGTAAATTGTTACTTCTGTTGCAATTAATAACAAAACAACAAGCACTATCAACCTGCCATACTTTTTCATATTACCTTGTCTCCTTATTTATATAGCCTATCTTTTCTCACGCTGTATTCAAAAATATTGTCATATTTGTAAACGCTTTCCACAAAATGAGAATACCTTTTTCAACATTCCTCTTATTATCTATGTTTGTATCAGTACTATACTTTTACACCTGTTACAAAAATCTCATAAGAAGTTTCTCTATATATTATACAATAAGACGACAAAATTTCCTATTAATATTTTATAAAATTATGAAAACACTTACATCGCATTAGATGTACATAATACCATTTCTAAATCATTAGAACATATTCTTAGTTCTGATAGTACGGAATAATCAAATAACATCCACTATGTATGGTATCACTTTTTAAAGAATTACTTTCTTTTATTACTTCAATATAATTTTGTATACTTTTATATTCTTCTGTATAATACTTCGTAGCAATAGACCAAAGAGTATCCCCTGCCTTGATTTCCACACTTTGAAAAGTTTTATAACTTACGGTATTCTGATCAGCATAAGCTATCTTCGTAGGAATAATAGATACTAGATAAAATAATATAATGACAACAAATAAAAAACCTATTGCCTTATGATTAAAGTGATATTTCATAAAACTTATAATTTCTTCTGAATAATTTCTAACACTTCTCTCTCTCATAGCATCCTCCAATATAAACTAAATATGTAAATGAGTTCGTTCTTTGAACAGAACAAATGTTTTCGAACGTATGTTTTCTTAATTATATCGAACGTACATTCGGATGTCAATAGTTTCTGCAAAAAACATTTGATAAAAGTATTAAAAATCGAACATAGGTTTTGCATTCTCTTTTTTATTATGGTATAATGATGTTAGTTGAGTTATTATATACCATATTTAGATTTCCTAGCTGATACTAACATTAGGAAAAAATATAAGTTTATTTATATTAAGAGATCAATATATTGTAAGTAATACAGACAATCATAATCAATAAAATTATCAATTA
Organism: Lachnoclostridium phytofermentans ISDg; assembly: GCF_000018685.1. Taxonomy (NCBI): domain Bacteria; kingdom Bacillati; phylum Bacillota; class Clostridia; order Lachnospirales; family Lachnospiraceae; genus Lachnoclostridium; species Lachnoclostridium phytofermentans. Next base: position 3,113,337 of record NC_010001.1, read on the forward strand.
CACTATAAGTTTCGCAGAAGTACATAACCATGGCTTTCTGATATAAGGGATAAAGAATGGAGGTATCCAAATGGGATATGGGAAAATAAGTTCAAAGCAACAGGAAATACTTGACTATTTAAAGGCACAAATAATTAGCAGAGGTTATCCACCTGCAGTTCGGGAGATTTGCGAAGCCGTTAATTTAAAGTCTACCTCTTCTGTTCATTCCCATCTTGAGACATTAGAAAAGAACGGCTACATAAGAAGAGATCCTTCCAAACCGAGAGCAATAGAAATCGTCGACGGTGAATTTAATCTAACAAGAAGAGAACTAGTAAATGTACCTATCGTTGGTACGGTTACTGCTGGTCAGCCTATCTTAGCGGTGGAAAATATTGATGGATATTTTCCAATACCAACAGAATATATGCCAAATGAGCAATCCTTTATGTTAAAAGTAAAGGGCGACAGTATGATTAATGCTGGTATTTTTAATGGTGATCAGATCCTTGTGAAAAAGCAGACAACTGCAGAAAATGGGGATTTTGTCGTTGCGTTAATTGATGATTCTGTTACAGTAAAGACTTTCTATAAAGAAAAAGGTTATTACCGTTTACAGCCAGAGAATGATTTTATGGAACCTATTATTGTTGAAGATGTGCAAATTCTTGGTATCGTAATCGGATTATTCCGTTTATTTTAAATCGTAGCAATAAAAAGTGATCGCTTTTAACATAACTTTATAATACGACATTCTATTACAGATTATAGTTATTAATATAAGCGCAAGCGATCTATTAATAAAAAATATCTACCTATAAACAAAACAACTCGAGTTAATGATATGAAGCAAAAATTTGCCTTCCCCATCATTACTCGAGTTTTATTTTTCATTCCAATAAAAAGTTCGCAAAGCGTGTTTTTATGGATTACTATATTAAGCTTCTTTTGATATATCAAGAGATACATCTTTACCATCTCTCCAAATACGTTCCAAATCATAGAATAAACGATCTTCTTTTGAAAAGACATGAACGACAACATCGCCGAAATCCATCAATACCCAGCCTGAAGATTTAACGCCTTCAATTCTCTTAGCTTGATAACCGTTCTTTGCTAATTCTTCATCTACAGCTCCTACCATAGCTTCTACCTGAGAAGGATTGTTACCATTCGCTATGACAAAATAATCTGCAATGACAGAGATGTTTCCGATTTCAATTACTTTAATATCTTCCGCCTTTTTATCCTCTAATGCTTTAAATGCAAGACGTACCATTTCCTTCGAAATATTTTCCATTCGTTATTCTCCTTATACCGATTTCTAAAACTCTTTCTATTGCTATAAACCACTCTAAACTTATAACAATTTATTTTCCTTTGTTGACTTTTACTTTATAATATTCCAGTGCATCAAAAGACATACTGTCAATTATGCGATTATTAAACTTTAAGAATTGTAATGTATTATCTAGTGCATAATAAACCGATAAGTCAAGGTCCCTAAACGCTGTTGTTCGGATCACATCAAGTGTAGGCTTTGTATTCTGCGTTCTATGAACCTCAATATAATCAGACAGAAATATATTTTTCTCCAAAAATGTCATCGCTGGCTTTCCTGTCGTATGATAAGTAATCGAAGATAAAATTTCTTCATCTTGAATACCATATTTGGTTTTCGCATAATAAGCACCTAATTTCCCGTGCAATAACATCGGACTATTTCGCTCACATTCTGAAACCTGAATCCCAGCCTTTTTACATTCTTCGAATGCTATCTCAAAAGGTATATATTTCGCGTTATCATGAAGTAAACCTGCAATCATAGATTTCTCAACATTTTCCCCATAACACATCGCAAGGGATGCAGCCATATAGGCAACCCCTACCGTATGTGTATAACGCTTGGCTGGCAGTAACTGTTTCATCTGCTCTTCAATCTGCTCTACGATTTGATTCATCGCTTCCTTATCAATCGCTCCAACTTTAGAGATAGAACCCGTGTTTTATAATATAACTTCTCACGGCTTCTGGTAAAAAATATCGGATTGACTGCCCTTCCTTTACTCGTTCTCTCAGCATTCGTGATGATACTTCCATCATTGGCACTCGTAATAGTTCAATCTTTGCCTTATATTTCTCATTCAGCTCCATTATCTTTTGTAACATTTGGTCATCGTCTTTATCATCCCGCCCAGCAGCAACGATATGCGCTTTTTCCATTACGATTTCTGGTCTTGACCATTTCTCAAGTTCAAACAAAGAATCCCCACCAATAATAAAATAAAACTCTGTATCAGGAAACTTCTTCGTTAACTCAAGTAACGTATCTGCGGTATACGTATTTCCTTCTCTATGGAACTCCATATCAGACACAGAAAAATGTGGATTGTCACTGATCGCTAATTCAATCATATGAAATCGATGTTCTTCTTCAATTAACTCCGATAATGGTTTATACGCTGGTCGCTTGGAAGGAAGAAATATTATTTCCTCCAAATGATACTGCTCATAAGCAGCTTCCGCAAGCAATAAATGAACAAAGTGGATAGGATTAAATGTACCACCCATAATACCAACTTTTCTCATAACCGATTCACTCCCATTACTTTGGCAATTCGATCTTCTTCTTTTCCTTTGACTCACGATATAATACTATTTTCTTTCCGATGACCTGAACAACTTCTGAATGAGTACGTTCTGATAATACAGAAGCGATCTCTCTTGGATCATCTAAACAGTTTTTTAACACTGATATCTTTATTAATTCCCTTTTCTCTAATGCCTCAGAGATACCAGTTGTTAGTTCAGGTGATATGCTCGCCTTACCAACTTGAAAAATTGGATCTATGTTCATTGCAAGACCCTTTAAATATGCTCTTTGTTTACTTGTCATACTTGCTCCATTCCATCTTTTTTCAGCTATTTTTTCCTATAGTGTTATTTGTAGTAGTCGAACTCAAGACCATACATACGTACTGTATCGCCTTCCCCAATTCCTAACTCCTCTAACTGATCTAAGATACCATTTTCTTTTAAGAACTTCTGGAAGAACTCAAATCCTTTTTCTGTATCTATGTTAGTATATCCAAGCATTCTTTCAATACGAGGACCTTCTACTACATACACTTCTTCCGTTTCATTATACTCAACTGTATAAGGCTCACTCATCACTAAATTCTCTTCTGGGAAGTATTCCTTTTCAAATACAATTGGTGTAGCATCAACAGTTTTTAATAAATCACTTACATAATAAAGTAATTCCTTAACTCCTTGTCCGCTAACTGCAGAGATTGGAAATACCTTAATTCCCTTTGATTCGAAAGCTTCTTTGATTTTATTTATTGCTTCCTCTTCCTCTTCGCCATATAAAACATCAGTCTTATTTGCTGCTATTACCTGTGGTTTTAATAATAATCCTTCATTATAGGAGGATAATTCATGATTGATTTTCTCAATGTCTTCCACTGGATCTCTACCCTCGGTTGATGCAGCATCTACAAGATGTATAATTACCCTTGTTCGCTCAATGTGTTTTAAGAACTCATGTCCTAAACCAATTCCCTCGGAAGCACCCTCAATTAATCCTGGAATATCAGCAATAACAAAACCATCCGCACCATCTAAATCTACAACACCAAGATTGGGATTTAGTGTAGTGAAATGATAGTTTGCAATCTTAGGTTTTGCGTTGGTAACTCGTGATAATAATGTAGATTTTCCTACGTTCGGGAATCCTACTAAGCCAACGTCTGCGATTACCTTAAGCTCTAACGTAACATTTAGTTCCATCGCCTTTTGTCCTGGCTGAGCATATTTTGGTACCTGCATTGTTGGAGTTGCATAATGTTGATTTCCCTTACCACCACGACCACCGCGAAGTATTACTTCCCTACGATTTTCATGTGACATATCGGTGATAACTTTACCCGTTTCTGTTTCCTTAATAATGGTACCTTCTGGAACTTTAATGATTAAATCTTCACCATCTTTACCAGAGCAACGTTTCTTTTGACCGTTTTCACCATCACCGGCAGAATACTTTCTCTTTAAACGGAAGTCTCCAAGAGTATTTAAACCTTCATCAACTTCAAATATAACATTTCCACCCTTACCACCGTCTCCTCCATCAGGACCGCCGGCAGGGACAAAGATTTCACGACGGAAAGAAACATGTCCATCGCCACCTTTTCCGGAGCGTATAAAAATTTTTGCACTATCTGCGAACATTATAACCTCAATTCTGGCGCTTTAGCGCCCATCTATACCATAACAACCTGAAAGAGAGCCTGTGCCCTTTATCAAAACACAAACCTCAAAATCTAATCTATATGAAACTAAATATAATAACTTTAGTATTTCACTCTTGTCATTTTTCATTAATGGAAAATCTTCTCTATCTAGTATGGAAGAAAAGGGCTGTTTCAAAATGAAACCTCTTGCAAACATCAGACGACCTTGCGTACGATGTTTGTCATAATAGAAAGAAATTCTTATGTAACTTTCTACTATGAAGGAAAAGACTCATTTTGAAACAGCCCTCTAGTGTATCGTTGTACTAAATTATAACGATGAATACAAGATGAAGCGGTAAGCCGTTTCTCTTGTTCAAATTATTTAGCTTCTACTGGGTAAACACTAGCTTGTTTCTTGTCTCTACCCTTTCTTTCAAACTTAAGAACACCGTCTACTAAAGCAAATAACGTATCATCTCCACCGCGTCCTACGTTAACGCCTGGATGAATCTTAGTACCACGCTGTCTGTAAAGAATGTTTCCAGCTAATACGAACTGACCGTCAGCTCTCTTAGCACCAAGTCTCTTGGACTCAGAATCTCTACCGTTCTTAGTAGAACCAACACCCTTTTTATGAGCGAAAAATTGAAGGTTCATCTTTAACATGACCTACACCTCCTTATATGATAGGTTAGGATACCATCACACCTGCTACTGTATCCGTTTATCGATTTTAATATAATCACGTCCCAATCCTTCTTCGATACCATGAAGTCCTAATAGTAAAGAGGATAATAATACCTCCGTACGATCAGATAGATCTGAGACTACCTTAAATTCAATTAAACCGCTTTTTTCATCCTCTTTATACTCAAAAGTATCCGAAGTAAACTGTTCAATGGAATTAATGGTATTTATCACAAGTATCGAAACCGCAGAACAAACAATATCCTGACCAGACTCTGCATAACCTGCATGCCCTTTGCATCGAAACCCATTGATCTTACCATCTTTATTCTGATGAATTGATACTTTAATCATATCAACCTCTCATCGATGATTAAGCGTTGATCTTGTCAATCTTAACCTTAGTATAAGACTGTCTGTGACCATTCTTCTTGTGGTATCCGGACTTTCTCTTATATCTGTAAACGATGACTTTCTTATTCTTGCCTTCTTCTACAACTGTTGCAGAAACACTAGCACCAGCTACAGTAGGATTTCCTACTACAACCTGACCGTTGTTTAAAACAAGAACTTGGTCAAAAGATACAGTTGCACCAGCTTCTACACCAAGCTTTTCTACTTTAATGATATCGCCTTCGGCTACTTTGTACTGTTTACCACCTGTTGCTATAATTGCGTACATATGGCACCTCCCATTATCATTACTCGCCAACTATGGTGTCCACCTAAAAATAAGCAGAACTTGAACCTCGTTGTGCGGCACACTAAAGAAGTTTAGCATAACTAACAGAGATTGTCAATAAGAAAATACTCATTTCTACAAGAAAAGCCACTTATATCTAATCACTGGAATTCAACTAATCCTTTTCTTACAATTGCCAATTTTATTAAGTTTATACACTACAGCAGTTTGCAACAACTTTTCTTAAATTCGTGGACAAAAGAAACGGTATCACTTACAATACTTATCAGATGTTAGCGCTAAATAATTGAATATAAGTACGAAGTGAATGAAATATAAGCGCTAAGTAAATAAAATATAAGTGCTAAAAATATAAAAATGTTGTTTGCTAACTTCATTTACAAATAATATATAATACTCATTTACAAATAATATATATTACTATAGAAAGGTTGCCATATGGAAATTATACTGAATGATAAGTCTATCAGTTTTCAAATACAATATACAAAGGCTAGTAAATTTAACCTCGATTTTTCACCAGAAGGTCTAATCACTTTAAAAGCTCCAAAAAAATCAACTATGGAAGAAATCAATGCCTTTATGAAATCAAACTCAAAGGTCTTATTAAAATTTGAAGAAAGAATGAGTAATCGTACTTATCTTTCTAGTGTTAAAACGTATGAAAGTGACGAAAACTTTTTATTCCTTGGTAAAGTTCACAAACTCTCCGATCTTTTATCTGAAATTCCTGAGACAGAGGATGGAGTACAAGAAGCTCTAAAAAAGTTTTACACAGCAAAAACCAAGGAGATTATCACGGAACGACTGGCTATCTACGAACCTATCATTGAGGTAAAAGCGAAAGGATTCAAAATTGTAGACTCTCCAGCCACCTGGGGGACCTGTAATTCAAATAAACAGCTAACCTTTAACTACAAGTTATCCATGGCCAGATTGAGTGCAGTCGATTATGTTGTAATTCACGAACTTTGTCATATCATGCACTTAAATCATGATCGGTCTTTTTGGAGAAAAGTTGGTATGTATGATAAAGACTATAAAACACATCAGGAATACTTAGCACGTTTTGGAGCATTCATGACAATTTAACCCATTAGTAACTACGTTGCAAATGGGTTACGAGTTACCAAGTTTCTTCTATTGATTTTAGCATATTCGTTAATTTCACACGAAGTTCTGTCATCCATTCCTTTTCACTGGTAAAAGAATCACTTAGACAATGATGAATTCTCACATAGGAATACAAATTAATGAAGCGTCTCATCAATGGTATACTATTTTTTGTTTCCTCAACGATTGGATATTCGGATTGATATCCTTCGAAAAATGCTATTTTTACTTGCTCAGCCTCAAGTTCACCCTTTTCTTCAGAGACAGAATCCAAAAACTGTTCTATATCTGTAGAATACCAATGATACATTCCATCATCAAAATCAATAACAGAGCAGGTATTTGTTTTTTCATCATAGAATACATTATCTAGTTCAAAATCATAATGAATGAGACCGTAAGATAAATGATTTTTTGGTAGCTTTGCAAGCTCAACTCTCAGATTTTCTAACTCTATCTTTGCTTTATTAGAGCAATGGTAGAGGGTTAACATAGTTTCTATTTCATTTAGAACATCCTCATGAGTCCATTTTTTTATGATAGGTTTAAATCCGGATGAAAGTCGGTGCATCCGTCCCATTGTTTTTCCATATTCATGATACATTTTCTCTGAGTATTCGCAAGCTTCCACTGGTTTACCTGCTACCTTCTCAAAAACAGTAGCATAATACTCCCCCCACTTTGTATTTACGATTCTAATAAATTCCCCATTCTTTGAAGGAACCGGGCATAGGGCTTTAAAGTCATGTTCTCTTAAATACTGTATGAATTCAATTTCTCCATAAATATTCTCTTTCCGTTTTTCATCGGTTGGAGCAATTCTTAAAAAACAAATCTTCTTCTTATAAAAAAACGGATAAATGGCATTAGAAGAAATACGAAAATAAGATAACATCTCATCCAAATTCTCCTCATCATACTCCCAGTTTTTTAATAAGTCTTTTGCTAACTCATAATTACTAATCAAATTTCTCATTTTTAACATTGATAATCCTAACCTTTCTTTCCTTAATATAGACTAAGTTAATTGCAATAACTGTAGGAGATAATTTAAATGCTCAATCAGTAACTGATTTATCTTTTTAGGTAAAAAAGGGTACAAAAAAAACACCCCCATTCGAGTGCTCTGCAAATTCTAATAGGTAATTGCCTACTATATTCAGAATAACGAAAGGTTACATATGCAAATAAATTATTCTACGAATCACCATACTGTTCAATTTATTAACACCCCTTTCGTTTTTAAGATGATATCATTATATAGCATATGGTATATTATGTCAATCCAATTAAAGTATTCTCGCTATCTAACAAAAATGTAAGGTTTGATAGTTTCTTTGTAAGCCATATCGATGGTTTGAATAAAAATTATACTTTATACTTAATTATAGGTCGCATAAGGAATAAATCAAAGAGGAGTGAGTTTATGAAGAACAAAAAGCGAAAACTATTTGTAACTATTGTTATTGTTTTAGTCGGATTCGTTGTATACGAGAATATGTTATTCAAAAAGGGATTTAAAAGAAAATAAGTTCTGATGAGCAGATATTCATAGAGTAGTATATTAAAAATGTAAATAAGAAAAATGTAAATATAGAAAATGAATAAAGAATATAAATAAGAAAAGTACGCAAAGCGTACTTTTCTTATTTATAGGTTCATCTGTGGCCAAATTTAAGATAGTTTAATATTCATCTAAGTGTAATAAATAGATCAAAAGTATTTTCATGTAACTAAAATTTACTCTTACATTAGTTACTAAAGAATCCAATTCCGCACGCACCAGGCCCTACATGAACTCCAATCGTACTACCAATGGCAACCTTAGTAATATCTTGTTTTTTTAGATACTCTTTAGAATGTACATCAAAGTTCTGTGTTAGATTAATATCGCCAGTATATCCGATGCAATATGGAAACTCCATATCGATACCATTCGCTTCTTCCACCAACTCCATCACTTTCTTATATGCACCTTGTATACCTCTCGACTTAGCAGCAACCTCAACAACACCATCCTTAACTTCTATAATAGGTTTGATATTAAGTAATGTTCCTGCAAGTGCCGCAGATGCCGATAAGCGTCCACCCTTTTTTAAGTATTTTAACGTATCCACTAGGGCAAATACTCTGACTTTTTGTTTCTTATCTTCTAACTCTTCAGCGATTTGTTTCGCAGATAATCCTCTCTCTCTTAGTATCTTAGCATACTGAACAAGACTGTTTAAACCTAGCGTTGCAGTAAAGCTGTCAACAAGATAGATTTCATCATATTCACACATATCTTTTGCTATGCAAGCACTTTGAAAGGTTCCACTTAATCTACTAGAGATTGTAATAACAACTGCGCTACTTCCCTCTTCCTTACAACGATTAAAATGAGTTAAGAATTCCTCTGGAGAAGGTTGACTTGAAGTTGGTAAATCTTCCGCGGTTGCAAGTCTTTGGTAGAACTCCTCAGTTGAAATTGTAACACCGTCAAGGTATTCCTCTACACCAAATAAATTATGTAGAGGTACTACAATCAAGTCTTCTCTTGCTGCTTGAACTTGTGTTATATCGGATGTTGAATCAGTTATAATGTGTAACATAGGGAATTCCTCCTGTTTTGGTCGTTTTAAATAAGATTACATTCTATTATTTTTAGTACTCTATAATGTGATACAAGTGATTGTGGTAATCTTGTGCACTTTATGCACTCATGAAGTAAACATATTTTTTTATACTAAAACCTTTTACATACCACATCTTCTCGCAGCTATAATACTGCCATGAATAGCGAATAATATTTTAATTTTCGCTTTACTACTTAAGTTTTTTAAAGAAACGATGTAATGTTCCTAATGCCAGCGTAAGTGCAGCGATCTCTGCTTCATTTAACTGTTCTGAAACGTTTGCTATCAATTTCTCGTGAAATGCTCGATGTTCTTGGTAAGCTTCTTTCGCTATTTCTGTAGTGCATACATATACCTTTCGCTTATCACTTTGTGCTCGATTTCTTATGAGATATCCTTTTTGCTCCAATGTTTTTACAGCTATTGTTAAACTACTTGCTGTTATCATTAGTCTTTCTGATAACTCCTTCATCGTATTTTTTTCGTCATTCTCGCTGTTATATACAGCCTCTATAACATGCATTTCATTTACAGACAATACTTTATGTTTTCCTTTTGCTAAGGAACCTTCTTCTAGTCTTAAGATGTCATTAAATATCGTGACAAAAAAATCATTTAACTGCGCCTCGTAGACATTCAACTTGGTTACCTCCATTTACTTTGAACTTCAAACTATTTCGAATTATAACAGCAGTTTTAACATTCGTCAATATATTTTGAAGTTCAAAGTAATTTCTTTTGAAGTTCAAAGTAATTTTTTTAAGATCAAGTAATTTCTATTTTGAATCGCAAAGTATTTTCAAAAATGAAATAGTTCGTATTGTACAACTATGACGGTCCTTAAGCAAATATTGAAGTGAAGTAGAAAATGGTTAGGAAATATGGTAAAATGAGATCAAAAAAAACAATGAGAATTATAGATGATCTTTTAATCTGATTTTTATATGCAATTATTGCAAGGAAATTGATATTCACCTATGTTATCATTTTTACAGAGAGGAGGGATGCGTATGAAGTGGCTTGAAGACATGAATCGAGCTATGGACTATATTGAAAACAGTTTGCAAGGAAAAACGGATTATGAAAAAATCGCACAAGTTGCTTGTTGCTCTGTATATCACTTTCAAAGGATGTTCACGTTTATGACCGATATTACTTTGTCTGAATATATCCGTCGAAGAAAAATGACGATGGCAGCTTTTGATTTACAAAATAGTGATATGAAAATTATTGACTTAGCTTTAAATTATGGTTATGAATCACCCGAAGCATTTACCAGAGCGTTTCAAACATTACATGGCGTTACTCCCACAGCAGCGCGCAGCATGGGAGCAAATATAAAAGCATTTCCGCGCATATCCTTTCAAATTTCTGTAAAAGGAGTAAGTGAAATGAATTACAAAATTGTTGAAAAAGAAGCATTTCAAGTTTATGGAATTGAGGGTATTTTTGATACCAAAGATGGTGAAAATCTGATTGAAATTCCCCAGTTTTGGGGTAAGAACCTGAAGAATGGTGCGTATGATAATCTTATAAAATCCGCAGGATATCCAAGTATAATAAATGCAGTGTGCACGTATCGAAATACGGGAGGAACTACTTTTCCGTATATGTTATGTGTTATGAAAACACCTTTGAGCAACACGACAGATTATACGGTAGTTGATATACCAAAAGCTACCTGGGCGATATTTGTGAATGAACCTCATGATATTGAGGAGACTTCAAATGCAGTTCAAAGTTTGATCTCTCGTGTTTACACTGATTGGTTGCCAACCGCAAAATATGAGATTGTTGGGGGCTATGATTTTGAAATGTACTATACCAACAGTAATGGAAAGTTCTATGAAGAAACATGGGTAAGAGTTGTTCCTAAGAAATAAACCATTCACAGTTTATAAGTAGGTAACAAGGCTTGTTATAATTAGGGTGCGTCAGTGAGTAAAATGACATAAGCAATTAAGAGGGTGAAAGTTAATCGTACTTTCACCCTCTCTCTATTATGGAATTATTGCTTATCATCGCTTGTTTTTGGATTTAGAAAAGAATATATAATTTCTTTTGTTTCTTCTAAATCTTTAATTCCTAAAACAGCTTTATACTTTTTACCACTTGGTATTTTTAAATCTATATATTTTCCATCTAAAGGCACTCTTAGGGTTTCTATATTATCAAGGGCTAAGTCCATTCCGATGGTTAAATACTCTTTAAAATCACTTTTTGTTATGTCTGTTGTTATATGTACTGCCGATAAAATTTCATCCATCTTTAAGGCTAAGCTTATCATATTTTTTGACTTTAATTTATTAATTATGCTTTGTAATACTTTTCGCTGTCTTTGAGTTCTGCCAAAATCATTACTTTCGGTTCCAGTGGAAACTTTTCTAGTTCTACAGTAACCTAAGACTTGATTACCATTCATTAACTGTTCCCCTTCTACAACATTTCTATAAACTGGATTCGATATATAATTATGTACATTCAAATACTCTGCTTCGTTTTTCGTAAGAGTTACATTGACTCCCCCTAGTAAGTCAACAATTTGCTCAAAAGCTTCAAAGTTCACAAGCAGATATCCATCTAATGATACCCCAAAATTAGTATAAATCGTATCATATAATAATGGTATTCCGCCTCTAGCATATACGGAATTTAACCTATCTTTGTCATACCCCTTTATATCGATATATAAATCCCTCATGAGAGAAAGGAGCTTTAAAGTATTATCCTTAGTATTTATAGAGGCTACTATCATGGAATCTGTATTCTTAGCGTTATCAAATTCTTCAAGGCCAATCAACAGTATGTTTATGATATCCTTGTCCTTTTACCTAACATCTGGCAGTTGGTTTAATACTTCTTTCTCTCCCCCACCTTGATAGTTTCCTAAATTATTTTCAGAGCCATCATAGGATAGTTTTCCATATAGATATTCTCCAACGATATTACTAAGAATTGTTTTACCAAGTGGTGTGAATACTAAGACAGCTACTAGCAAACTTAGAATAGCACAGGCAATGCCTAATCTTTGCTTTAATTTCTTCTTTCTTTTTTGCTTCGCCGTTTCATTGACAATATCTTCATCCATTGATTGTAATTGCTTTGCTAGAGATTCATTAATATCTTCCAGCGATTCATCGTAAGTATCAAGACTATTCGTGATGTTTAATGAACATTGATTCCAATCATCCTCTTCTAATACTTTATCTATGAGATCATTGCTATTATCGTCCTGCATCAATAATTATCCTTTCTGCTTATGAAATATTGAAATAAGATATAAGGTTGCTTAATTTTTTTGATAAAATTTATATACATATAGTTATTATATTATATCATTCTGTTAAATATTTACAACCTTTTCATACCTTTCTATTTCTCTATTTCTCATCTGTTTCTCATCTGTTTCTCATTAAGCTTATAAAGATTATTTAATAGGGAAATTGCATTAGTTTCCATCATTAAAAAACTGTAGACAAATTGTCTACAGTTTTTTATAGTCTCATTCTGTTATTAGCTTTTAGAAAAGTCACCTATTTTGCCAAGATGTTCCCCAATCGTAAAATAATTATTTGGTGAATAAACAACAGGATTAATTTTTCGTAGATCAAAAATTTCCATGTTCCTAATATCGTCCGACATATTAATATTGGCAATTTCACCGAAATAAGTCATTGTTTCGCCAACCTCTGTTGTAGTTAAGACCTTACACTCAAAGCTATATTTAGCATCTAAAAGTAACGGTACATCAAGTGCCACTCCACGCTGTGTGCTGTATTGTATGTTTTCAAATAAATCTTTTTTATATGTACCACGATTAAACTGTTCGGCAAGTGGCAATAGGTCAGGCGTTAATACGGTTGCGGAAAATAAGCCAGTCCTTGCGATGTTATCTTTTGTTTTTTTCACACCCCAAATACTTACCACCAAGCAAGGTGGTGGTCCCCATGTATAACTTACCCATGAAATCGGACAAAAACGCTCCTTACCATCCGGATCATAAGTTCCTATAAGCATAACTTGCTGTGTGAAAAATCCAGGATCTTGATTCTCATATTTAGGCATTTTCAAAGTCCTCCATGATAAAATCTTGATTAGCAAGACCATGATAATAGTTCGCTTTGTGTGCAGTGAATTTGTAAACGCAATAATCTTGCGTGTCTATGCCTTCTGGATAATAAACCTCAAAGCCCTCTCGCCACAGCATAGCTTTATGTTCACGGTCTGTCATTACCTGCGTATCCCCTACTAACATCAGACCCTTGAATTGATTTTCGTTACAAAAATACACGCTTGCCTTAGAGTTATGCAAAAACTGTTGTGTTCGGTGCGAGGATACATTGGTGGAGAAGTAATGTGTAAACAAATCATCGTGTTGTAAAGAAAGCATTGCTTTTATACAGGGATAACCATTCCCATCTACGGATGAAACATATGCAACTTTTGCATTTTCAACTAATTCATTAATTTCGTTTTTAATTTGTTTCGTCATATTGTTCGCTCCTTCTCATTTAGATTATCGAGCACTCTTAACAGAGTTTTTTCAAAGGCTATGATTTCCTCGTCTGTAAAACCAGCATAATAAATTCCGTTCATCTTCATCGATACCTTTTCGTACTCATCACTTAATGCCCGAGCATTTTCGGTTAGCGTAATGCGTATCTGTCGACGGTCAGATTTATCAAATACACGTGTAACAAGTCCGGCATTTTCCATACGGTCAAGCATGCTTGTAAGTGTTGTCTTCGCAAGCCCAGTTTTTCGTGCAAGTTCTACAATTGGAATATTTTCTGTCTGCCACAACACGTAGAGAATTCTCCCCTGCGCTCCGTTAAAAGCATCAACATTAGCATCTGCCAGTAGCTTTTCAAAGATTCTGCTGCCAACTTGCTTAATTTGCGATATCAAAAAACCGCCATCAGTCTTTCTAATTGCTCTCACCTCCGTTCTATATAATATAGTACTATATAGTATTATTAAAGTCAATAATAAAGAATTTATACTCTTAAATTTTTAAGACCTAATAAAATACTAAATCAGATCCTACTTTTAATATTTGCTCTATAGCTATTTTTCAAGTAAAACATTATAATTATCATTAGCGTAAGAACTTATATTGGAAGAGCCCATTTTTATAATACGAAAATCACAAGTTGCTTTTAAATATTAAAAATAGCTCTTTTGTCAGTGTGTTGGTACGTGGTCCCTTGAAACCCGAACCCAACACATTTAACAAAGAGAGCCATATTAAAACAAGATGAATTAGCAAGTAATTCACTTTTCATAAATAACAGAACTTTTGCTTCATAGCTTGAATACTTATCTATTTTGTAAAAGAACCCTTTTTATTAATTTCTTCTAGCATCAGATCATGCTCATATAAAATCTCAAAAAACAACCCAATCAAACAATCTATTCAACCGTTAAATCACAAAGGGTTGCTTGTAGAAACTCTATAAGTTCCTCTCTCGGTATTAATAATTGACAACCACGTACCCCGGCACTTACGGTAATTTCATCAAAAAGAATTGCGGTTTCATCTACATAGGTTGGGAACTTCTTTCTCATGCCAATTGGAGAGCAACCACCACGAATATATCCAGTAAGACCAAGAAGATCTTTTACCGGAGCAAGCTCGATCTTCTTATCTCCAATTATGTTTGCGACCTTTTTTAGGTCAAGTTCTTCTGCCACCGGAATACAAAAGACGAGATATCCCTTTTTCTCTCCATGTGCCACTAGAGTTTTAAATACCTGTTCTACAGGCATTCCTATCTGCTTCGCAACATGGACTCCGGCGAGATGGTCTTCCTCTACTTCATATTCCATTGCTTTGTATTCAATTCCAGCTTGAGTTAGCATACGCATAGCATTTGTAATCTTCATTTATTTCACCATTCCTGTATAAGATTCATACAAGGAAAAGTACGCAAAGCGTACTTTTCCTTATTGAAAACTTAGGTTTATTCTTCTTCACATACCATAAGTTCTGTATGCTTCATTTGTTCATGAAGAGGCTTTCTTACCTTCTTTCTTGTAATCTCTACAAGGTTTAGGGCAGTCATATCCACTAAGGTTGTTTTTATCGGATCTTTTCTTAGGTATTCATCAAATACTCTTAGTAATTGTGTCTTTGCATCCTCTGATATCATATCAATAAAGTCAACGATAATAATTCCCGAGAGATTACGCAGACAAATCTGAGCAGCTATTTCCTCTGCTGCCTCTAAGTTCACCTTCAAAAAAGTCTCCTGAACGTTCTTTTTCTTTGATACTGCTTTGCCAGTATTCACATCGATTACCGTTAAAGCTTCCGTTGGCTGAATTACTAAGGAACCACCGCATGGAAGCCAAACCTTTTCTCGTAGTGCACGGGATAATTTTGTTTCAATACTATAAAGTTTTGAAAGTGCTAATAGTTTATCCTGATAGAATGTAAGTTTTCCAATATCTTCCCGCTGATGTTCTGTCAGATATTCTTTGATTTCATCATATAAAGATAAATCATCTGTAATGATAGCTTCTAAGTCCTTTGCAAAACCATCTCGAATCGCACATAAAAATGGTTGTAAGGTCTTATAAAGAAGTGAAAAACGATTTCGATAGATTCCATAGGTTAAGATGCGGTCGTATTGCTTCTTTAATTGCTCTATTTCCTCAACAATTAAATTATCCTCTGCTTCCACCGCATTTGTTCTTAACACAAAACCATATTGTTCTCCAAGGAAAGGTGAGACTAAACTTCTTAAACGCTTTCTTTTCTGTTCCGAACCAATCTTTGAAGAGATTCCAATCGTTTTTGTTCCATGCATCAGTACTACATATTTTCCAGTGAAAGCAATACTTGTAGTTACAACTGGTGCCTTGGTTTTAATATCTTCTTTAATTACTTGTACCACTAATTCATCCCCAATGTTTACCTTATCACTGGACTTCGCATGCGTAAAGATGGGGTTCACAACATCGGCTAGAGGTAGATAACACATCTTCCTATCTGATATTTCTACAAATGCAGCATTGATATTTTTTACAATATTTTTTACCTTACCAATATAAATATTGCCAAGAGATGATACCTCTTCCTCACGGTCGACATTTACCTGAATCATCTGATTGCCTTCATATAATGCAGTCACAATATTATCATCCATTTTCGTAACAATCAGTTTACCACTCATTATAAGCCTTCCTTTACTTCCATAGTCACATCTGTTGCAACTAGTGGATAGTTTTAATATATCCTTGAATATTTTTTAATTATCCTACATTATTCCCACTTTACCTAATGGATCAAGCTTTAATGCATAACTTTCTTTTTGTTCCACAGCTAGAATCATTTCTTCAATTGTTTTTCCGTGGTCAGCAACATTTGCGTAAGTCTCCATACGGTGATATTGAAATGCAAATGTTTCAAATTTGATACCATACTTTTCACAAAATGCTTCCATAACAAGCTCAGGCTTAATGTTAATAACACTACCTGTCGCTAAGCATAAAAACACACGTATACCAGTTTCATAAGTATCTGCATGTTCTATTCCATTCACAGTATTCGTAACCTTAAGTTCTTTGCCTGTGGAAAGAAATTCTTCATCCGTGATTCCATAATGGAAAATATAAGGACGGATGTCCATTTCCTTTTCACTTTTTTTCGTCTTTTTGTTGATTACGATCTGATTCTGATGATAAAACTCAGAAAATAATTTATGAAACTCATCTTTATCTAGTATTTGCCCATTTTCCTTCTTTAACTCATAACCATCTTTTAAGGAAACTAAATAATCTGCTGCTGCCACAAGTGACATCGCTGTCTCTCTCTTTTGATTTGGTAAAGGTTCTTTTAAAATCTTAGCTTCTGTTATCGCAAAACCTTCATTCATAACAGCATTTAAACTGTTGATAATAGCTTCCTCAGACTCTACTACATTAAAATCAACGTCTACATACTCTCCATCACTAGTTAACCCAACACCAAGTGGTGCTGCAAAAGACATGATCTGATGTGGATTAAATCCCTGGCTGTAAGCCACATCGATTCCCGCTCGTCTATTAGCCTTTTGAAAATAGCGCATTACATCTAAGTGGCCGATGAATTTTACCACACCATATTTAGAAAATTTTATTCTTACTTTCATTTGATTAATCCCTTCCTATCAATAAACTATATAAATTGAACTTTAGTTTTCTGTTGTTTCAGATGTGAAAATGCTTGTGTATATGGCATTTTTACACTTGAAACAGTGTAGAAATCCTAGCAATTTATATTGCCGTTATCTGTATGCGCCTCAAAGCATATTCCACCTTGAAAAGCCGCAGCACCACAGCCAGAACAAGACATCTTACAGTTTGGAGTTACCGTTTCTTCTATTGCATGTTCATATTCCTTACGAAGGAATTTCTTCGTAACACCAATATCAATGAAGTCCCAAGGGAAAATTTCATCTTCACTTCGTTCTCTACTTGTATAGAAGGCGATATCTACGCCATTTTCTTCAAACACTTCCATCCAAGTTTTATAGTTAAAATACTCTGACCAAGCATCGTAAATACAACCCTTTTGATATGCATCATAGATGGATTTCGCAATTTTACGATCACCTCGTGCGAAAATACCTTCAAGAATCGTAACTTCTGCATCATGCCAATTGTAACGAATACTCTTATAGTTTAATTGTTCCTTCATCTTACCATTTAAGAATCGTTGCTTTTCCCCGAATTCTTCTCTGGTCACCATTCTTGACCACTGGAATGGGGTAAATGGTTTTGGAACAAAGAAGGAGGTACTTGCAGTAATCTGCGCCTTACCATTTCTCTCTTCTTTTGGAATAGTATAATACTCTCTTGCTATCTTATCAGAAATCGTAGCAATTCCTTCAATATCTTCCATTGTTTCTGTTGGAAGACCTAACATGAAATAAAGTTTCACCTTATTCCATCCTGCAAGGAACGCATCCATCGCACCTTTTAAAATCACTTCTTCGGAAAGTCCTTTATTAATTACATCACGAAGACGCTGGGAACCTGCCTCTGGTGCAAAGGTAAGACTACTCTTTTTGATATCCTGCACCTTACTCATAACATCAAGTGCGAACGCATCAATACGAAGAGATGGTAGAGAGATATTCACACCATTCTTCTTGAACTCATCGATTAAGTAATAAACGAGTTCTTGAAGTTTATCATAATCACTGGAGCTTAGAGAACTAAGAGATATCTCTTCATGTCCGGTAGATTCAATCATATCTTTTGCTAAGTCTTTTAGATAATCAACATCTCTTTGTCTTGTTGGTCGGTATAACATACCAGCCTGACAGAAACGACATCCACGAATACATCCACGTTGAATTTCAAGTACCACACGATCCTGAATTGACTTAATATAAGGTACTAACGGTTTTCTAGGATAATACGTATCACTAACGTTCATCACTATCTGTTTCTTTACCTTATCTTTTGCAAACTCATTATTTGGAGTCATAGAAGCAATGGTTCCATCCTCCTTATATGTTACATCATAAAAAGCTGGAACATAGATGCCCTCAATCTGTGCAACGCGCTTTAAGTAATCTGCTCTGCTACCTCCTGCTGCCTTGTTCTCCTTATATGCATCAAGTACCTGATCGTATACTGTTTCACCTTCCCCGATGTAAAACATATCAAAGAAATCTGCGATAGGTTCTGGGTTATAAGAACATGGTCCACCACCAATAATGATAGGATCCTCATCTGTTCTATCTTTTGCATAGATTGGAATTCCTGATAAATCTAAGATTTGCAGAATGTTGGTATAACACATCTCATATTGTAATGTAATTCCTAGAAAGTCAAAATCCTTTATCGGATCCTGAGACTCAAGAGCAAACAATGGTATGTTCTTCTCTCTCATAATCTTGTCCAAATCCGTCCATGGAGAGTATACACGTTCGCAATAAGTATCTTCTCTTTGATTAAACATATCATAAAGAATCTGAATACCAAGGTGTGACATACCAACTTCGTATACGTCAGGAAAACACATACAAAAACGGATATCTACCTTTTCCTTATCTTTAACCACCATATTTACTTCGTTACCGATATAACGAGCTGGCTTATCTATCGTTAATAGTATTTCATCGGATAATGCTAGCTTTTTCATTAAAATCCTCCTTTTAACCAACATGACTGCTTATAGAAATTACTGCCACCGTTTGAATTTTGGTGTCAGCACAATATTCTCTTTGTAAAAATAGCAATATTTTATGTTATTTTTTCCTCTAACAAATCATCTGCCAAAGCCTGTCCTAATTTTTAGTCCATTATTCATTATAACAAAAAAGAGTGGAGATATCCACCCTTTCATTGAAACGTATTTTACTTTTCTATTTGCGAATCATTTTTATCAGATTGGAATAAATCTGTTAGCTTCTGTTCTAAAGATTCTACATACTTATTATATCTAACTTCTTTTATAACACTATCTGTGCTTTGGCCAAACACATTAACAGAAAACATCCGTCCCAGAAATAATAATAGAAACAGAAAGCATGCCATAATGATTCTTCCAAATAAACCTTTAAAGTAACGAGTACTCTTAGACTTACTATCAGAAGTTTGATGAAGTGTCCTCGATTCCCCGAATCTAGGTAATATTCCCGCCTTTTCGCCAAGTCCACTGCTATTATCCTCTAAGTCATTCTTACTCTGATCTTGTCGTTTTTCTGGCTGTTTTTCTCGTTGTTTTTCCCGTAGTACTTCACTTATTTCTTCAACTTGCTCCATAACCAAACCTCATTTCTGCGCATACTTCCGTGAAAAGGTTCAACCTTGGATTTGTTATCACACAATCTCTTATTTGAAAAATATCATTCTTTTCACACTATTCCTAACAGCATGCTCGTACAACACTTTGGTTAATTCTATGCAAAGGACTAGAAATTATGACTACAGTCAGATAAAACATCCTCTTTAAATACAAAAGATTGATCTAAATTGTCCTGATTAGTTACCGAAACATTCTTAAAGAAAATCTGATTTGCATTCTTAATCTCGATTGCTTTCTTCGCTTGAATCATAACATTTTCTAATATGATATCATGGATTGGCATCTGCTCTAGCCCATCAATTTTAATTGCTTGTCCTGCTCGAAGACAGTTTACATCACGGATGGTTATATTCTTAAACTCTGGTATATCCTCTTTCGAAATCGTATCTGGTTCATCAGACGCTTGATGGTCTAAACGGAATAAGGTATAACCCATGGTAAATATAATTGCGTCTTCTTCAATATCCGTCATCTGAATGTTACGAATTGTAATATCCTCCACAACTCCACCGCGTCCAATCGCACTCTTAAAACGTATTCCTGTATCGGTACCTAAAAATAAGCAATTTTCTATTACAACATCTCGTACGCCACGGGACATCTCACTACCAATTACAAATCCACCATGTCCATGATATACGACACAATCTCTAATGCGAACGTGTTCTGTTGGCACGGTAATTTTTCTTCCAATCGCATTTTTACCGGATTTTATGCAAATAGCATCATCACCAACATCAAATTTCACTCCGTAGATGTCAACGAAACGACAAGACTCTAAGTCAAGTCCATCACCATTTTGAGCAAAATTAGCATTACGAATAAACGCATTTCGAAGGGTTAGATTCGTACAAAGTAATGGGTGAAGGTTCCAAGCGGGTGAATTTTGAAGTGTAACTCCTTCTATTAATATCTTATTACAGCGAACTAAGTTCGTCATAACTGGACGGTAGAGATCATAGTTTGGAGCTGCCTTCTTAAGTGCATCTGGATCTTCAACACTTACTTCTCCTTCTAAACAACCTTCATAAGAAGTTTTACTAGGATACCAGATACCGCCTTCTTTCGTATCAATTACATAAGGACTCTTCTTTAAACGTGCTTGCCACTGTTTCTTCGTTACCTTAAACTCTTTTAATGGACGCCATTCGTGACCATTACCATCAATAACACCTTCACCAGTAATTGCAATATTCTCTTCATCAAATGCATGGATTGGAGAAACCGCACGAAGTCTTGGTTGTCCCTCATAATTAGTAAGAATAATTGGGTATTCTTCTGGATTCTTATCGAAGGTAATTAATGCACCCTTTTCTAGATGAAGGTTAATATTTGACTTTAAAGTAATAGGACCTGTAAGCCAGATGCCTTCTGGAACGTTAACCGTACCACCACCGAGCTTTGATAACTCCGTAATTGCTTGATTGATTGCAGCTGTATTCGATTCAATACCCCCAGACACTGCCTTATAATCTGTAATACTCACCTGTCTATCTGGAAAAACCGGTAATTCAACAGTAAATGTTTGCATTCATACTCTCCTTTTTTAATCTCACACACTATCGTAATAAATAATTTTCAAACCTTTCTCCTAGAATACTATGTACTAAATGATTTGAAAACTGGAATAGTAGTATTATACATTGATTTTCTCTATGATTCTACAAAGTTTCTATAGAATATCATGTTAAATTACTGATTTTTTATCTTTAGAATTTCCAATATTTTCTGATTGCTGGATTTTGTATCTTCTTTCAGGTTATTTATGAATTAGCTCAATAATAACACAAGAGCTTTCAGGCAAACATCTTATGGAAAAATCAATATTTTGTATCTATGCCTCTTCTAAACCATATGGACAAACAACCATACACAAACCACACGCGTTCTTTCTACCAAGTTTCTCTAATGATAGGCTTCTCTTTTGATTGCATAAAGAATAATCTATTATCTCACATCGCTTTCTATCAATTTCCCAATCCACACCTTTCAGCGCCTTATATGGGCATATGCCAACACAGAGATTACAATCATGTGGGCAATGGCTTTTTGTTATTGCCTCCCCATATTCAAATACATTATCAATTAATACAGCAGATAGTCTAACCCTAGGACCATATTGTTTTGTTATTAGTACATCATTTTTTCCAATCCAACCAAGTCCAGCTTGTATTGCAGCATATTTAAAAGAAAAAGGTGCAATTAAATCAGTTTCATTCTTCTGTGCTACTGGAGGTATGAAGTACTTAGATTGATTTTTATATAAAACTTTTTCTAGTTCCTGTAATAATGTATTTAATTTCTGTCTAGCAGTTTGTATTTCCTGCTCTAACCTCTTTTCAGAATACATTTCAAGTGTTAATTTACTTTCATAAGGCATTGCTAATACTAAAGCTGATTTAAATTCACGTGAGTATTCACTATAAGAGATATCTGTAAATCCATATAGTAAACCATCTTGTTTCTTTAACAAGTCTGCCATATCGTTTATGAGCACAGTAATACCTCCTAAATTTTTTCTTTCCTATAGGTCTGGTAGTCTTAATCCGTCTCTATATTTTAATATTTTAACATAAAATTTAAAATTTTTAATTAAAAAAACTACGATAGCATCTTTCTTCTTCCATGCTACCGTAGCTTTTTATATCAATGATTATTATTTATTTTTTTCTTTAAGGAAGTTTTCTAATTGAGTATTTGCCTCAGCTACTACTTGATCAATACCATTGTCTTTTAGTTTCTGTATAAATTCCGGTAATTTTGTTGCTGGATCAATAGAACCGGTATTAAGTGCAAGATCAAATTCTTGAGCAACATTTGCTAATGCAGCCAATTGATTCTCAACGCTCGTTGCATTAAAACAATATCCAAGGATTGGAACTTCACTACATCCTCCATAATAAGCCTTAAAATTATCCCAGAAATCAAGCCCCTGACCTTCCAGTGGAGGAAGAAGGGTAATATTACCCATACCATTAGTCCAAGGAGAATAAGAGGTACGAGCATCTTTATTAAGTCGAGCTTCGCCACCATTCACTATGTCATAATGAACACCTTCAATACCATAGTCTAATAAAGTCATAAGATATGGATCGGTATTTAACAGATTAAGGAACATGAGTGCTCTTTCCGGATTCTTGCAACCCGCAGATATAGCCATCATAGCACCTTGAGAAACTGCGGTATCAAGATAAGCAGGTGTGACAGGAACCATTTGTACATCTATTCCACGTCGTGCACTTGCCTCAGCTTCATATCCAAGAGAATAGCTTTGTGTACCTATGAGATATTTTCCTGTATCCTGAGCTGCAACACGAGCATCATTTGCCTGGTTGCGAATAGCCATCTTAGGATCAATATATCCAGCTGAATAATATTCACGAGTCTTTTCAACAAATTTCTTATATTCAGGTGTCTCAAATTTACTAAGTATCTTATTACCATAGATACCTTCTTTAGCAGTATCTGTAGGATTCATATAGTATGAAAGCATATTACTGATTCCGGAGTCACCGGCAACGATAATCGAATTATTTACCATTCTTTCCAGAACCATACCCTCAACATTAAGCGGATAGAAGTCATTACCTTCTCCTTCTTTTACAGTCTTAAGAATCTTGTCAAAGCCATAATAATCTGTATTCTTAATATCATCAATCGTATAGCCGTATTTCTCTAACAACGTTACATTCACGTCCCAACAGTTCTGAGTAGCGCTATCCTTATAGCCTGGAATAGCATATACACCTAAACCATCATTTCCTTGAACGGTAGCGCCTGTTTTTAAAACGTCAGGAAGCAATTTCCATATGTCTTTAGCATATTTTTCAATGAAGTTATTCCCCTCTTTATCAAGGCGAAGCCAAGCACCATTTCTTGCATATGCATTGTATTCATCCTGAGTCCAGGAGCAAGTGAAATAAATATCCACGTCATCGCCGCCACTAATGGAGAGAACTACGTTATCATTGAAGTCACCCCATGTACCCCAGATTGGCTTCAAGGTTACATTTAATTTATCCTTTAGGTATGCGTTAGCTTTTTCCAATACAGCCTTATCATCGGTAACAGTACTTCCATGGAGATACCAGGTTAATGTAACTGGCTTTGATATATCAACCCCATTTACGTTTTTACTTGAAGCTCCTTTGTCATTAGTTTTGCCACAACCAGAAAGTAGTGCAGTCAGCATCACGATTGTCAGGACAATTGATAGTACTTTTTTCATTGTATAGCCCTCCCTAGATTTTTTTATGTAAGCGACTTCTTAAAACAGCCGTTCTTACCCTTTTACTGATCCTATTGTAAGACCCGATATGATAAACCGCTGGAAGAATGGATAGGCAAAGGCAATCGGTACTACAATAAGTACAGCAAGCGCCATTCTTAAATTTTGCTGCGGTAAATCATGTACAAGCTTTGAAATCTCCGAACCCAGCATGGCGGCATTCCTGGTTAAAAAGTCAATCTGATTCTGCGTTCTCATCAGCAAATACTGCAGTGGATAAAGACTTTCAGTTCGGATATACAGCATTGCTAGATACCATTCATTCCAGTATGCCAGTGCATTCAGTAATGCAATGGTAGCAATTCCGGGCTTTGCAATCGGAACGATTATTTTGAACAAGGTGTTATATTCTCCGCTGCCATCAATTGCTGCAGCTTCAATGATATCCGTCGGCACCGAACTTTGAAAGAAAGTACGCATAACAATAATATTAAACGGATTAAATAACGCCGGTACAATTAACGCCGCATAATTATCGCTTAAGCCCAAGATATTCTTACTAACATAATAGGTTGGTACTAAGCCTCCCCCAAACAACATAGTAAAGAAACAGAAGAAGGTAAAGAATTTTCGATACTTAAAATCCTTTCGGAATAATGGATAAGAATATAGTACACAAATCAAAACACTTAATATCGTACCCAGAATAGTAATAAAAAAGCTGTTAAAGTAGGCACGCCAAATTGCTTTGCTGGAATTGAATGCGAATTTATATGCTTCCAGTGACCATTTGGTCGGGGTAAAGGAGTATCCAATCTCTCGTATACTCTCTTCTGAAGTAAAAGAAATAATGACAACAAATATAAACGGAACAACGCAAATCAAACAAAAGAGACCAAGTATAATATTAATGCCAATCTCAGTAGGCAGGTTGATTGAATTAATTCTAGACTTACGCTTTGAAACAATTTTTACCGTATCAGATTTCATGATTCTCCTCCTTCTAGAACAAACTGCTTTCTTCATCTATTCTGCGTACGATTGAGTTAGCAGTTATGACACAGAAGAAACCAACTACATTCTGCAACAGACTGGCTGCCGTACTCATACCAGGATTATTAGTAGCCATAAATGCACGATATACGTATGTATCCAAAACCTGTGTGGCAGGGAACAGAGGTCCATTGTTTTGAGGTACCTGATAAAACAACCCGAAATCAGAATTAACAATACGTCCTACACTCATGATAAACAGGATGATAATCATGGTTTTTAAATGAGGAATTGTTATATATCGGATCTGCTGCTTTTTATTCGCTCCATCAATACTTGCTGCTTCATATTGCGAGGTGTCTATACCCGTAATTGCTGCCAAATACAGAACTGTGGAATAGCCGATATTCTTCCAAAGGTAAGCAACCGTCAGAAGGATGGGCCATGGCTTGCTAACAAAATACCATTGGGTTGCCTCTATTCCCCACTGCTTCTGAAGGTGATTGATAAGACCGTATGTCGGGTCCAAAAAAGCCATTAAGAAATAACTTGCAACAACCCAGCTTAGAAAGTAAGGAAAGAACATCAAGGTCTGATAGGCTTTTGCTACGAACTTTTTGGTTAGCAAGCTTAACATAATCGCGAAAGATACTGCGATGACAGTTCCAAGCACAATCCATAAAGCATTATAGCCAACTGTGTTCCTAATCATTTTCCAGGAGTCCGAGGTTGTAAACAAAAACCCGAAGTTTTTAAAACCTACCCAATCGCTATGTATAATATTGTTAAGTAGAGTTGGATTTTTCGTGTAAATGGTAAATTTCTGAAACGCAATTACGATACCGAACATCGGTAGATATCGCAACAGGATAAGCCAAATCGCTCCTGGAGCAAGCATACTTAGTAAAATAATATTTTTTTTCTTTTTCGCAAAACCCTTTGAAGGCGGCTTTCTAGGCACCATCGAATCAGACATTTTATTACTCCTCCCTTAAAAAGCTCTTCACTAATATATGCAAATCGCCCAATTAAACTTTATTTTTCACTAGTTTTTTGTTGTATTTCTATATACATATTACCATATTTTAGTAATATGTCATGAAAAGAACTTGTTCTTTTTTGCTTAGTATTGTTATCTTGCATAACCTGGTTTAGATAATTTCATTTATTGACATTATTATTAAAGATATTTTCATTATAAATGAATATAAAAATGAGTCTGAGTCCTACATATAGAAATTACGAAATTTTATATAATTAAGTATATTTTTGAATTTTTGAATTTTATAAATTAGGTATATTTGACATTTCCATTTTTTTATGTATAATCTTCTTCATAATTTATAAATATGTTATACATAAGGGTTAATTTATATGGAGAAATTACAAAGAAAATCGAAACTGCAGTAAATGAAAAAAAGAATATTTGATTTAAGAAGTGGGGGATGAATCATGTTTAGAGAAAATGCAAAAATTGTAAAAGTCGCTTATTTGCCTATTTTTAAAATCTGGCATGCGGGAGATGTGCCCGGAGACTTATTAACAGACGTAAATCTTGCTTTTGGTGAAATAGCACCCGATTCGACCATTCAAGTAAATCCAATCAAAGAATTAGACCTTCCAAAAGAATTAGAAATATTGAAACAAAATTATCCTAATCTTAGGATTAATCTAGCTATCGGAGGTTGGGGTGCAGATGGTTTTTCTGATATGGCTTTTACTAAGGAAACCCGTTCTGTTTTTATTAACAGCATTGTTTCCTATCTGGAAGCTTATGACCTGGACGGTGTCGATATTGACTGGGAATATCCTACAAGAGATCATTCAGGACTAATTAAGGCACGTCCTGAAGATACTGAAAATTTTATACTTTTGATGAAAGAAATACGCTCTAAATTCAATGAGCTTTCTAAAACAAGCGATAAAAAGTACACCTTATCATTTGCAGCACCTGCGGGTGATTGGGCTGTGGAGACTTTTGGAATAAAAGAAGTAAGTAATACTGTAGATTATATTAATCTTATGGCATATGATTATGTAGGTCCATGGTCCAGGGTAACCGGACATCATAGTAATTTAATGGAATGCAAAGAAGCACCTAATCATATAAGTACATATCAGGTAATACAAAATTATCTTAAAGTTTGTAATCCTGAAAAATTAGTCTTGGGTATTCCTGCTTATGGATATGGATGGAGAGGTGTTGCATCTGAGAATCATGGACTATTCCAAGCTGCAGAAGCCGCGATTTCACATGAAGAATCGGATTTTACCTATAACAATTTAAAGGAAAATTATATTTCTAAAAATGGTTATACCAGATACTGGGATGATATCTCAAAAGCCGCCTGTCTGCATAATGGTGATATTTTAATTACTTATGAAGATTTAGAAGCAATTCGATACAAGGTTGATACTGTGAAGAAACTGCGATTAGGCGGTATGATGTATTGGGAGCAGACTCAAGATCTTACAGGTGATATTATTAAAACGATTTCAGAAGGATTAGAGAATCAGTAAATTTTTGTTGTACCGTCCTTAATGTAACAGTAATCTGTTTTCTGTATTGTGATTCATATGATAAATACCATGAATTCAAGATTCTGATTATCATGATGCTGTAGAAACGGCAGCCCACATTTTAGTAGAGTGGTGTCTGCCGTTTTCTAATGCAGGTTATCCTCAATTAGAAGATGAACCGCCCGTCCAGTTGAGAGAAAAAGGGGATATTAATTCAGTAACTCGTCATTTTCCCCCATAGCAATCAATGTCTCAATAAAGGTAAAATGCTGGTCATTTTCCCATAAGATAAAATGAGCACCTGGATCAACCCGGAGCCAATCCTCAATCGCTTTTGAAGGTTTTGATGCATCTCTTTTTATATTAATCTCCGTTTTTGGCTCTTCAAAATATGAAAATAAGATATTCTCATGTAATCCAATGGATTGATACTTATCTCCAACAAGAAGCCCCTCGTCTGTGATAGCAACATGGTGATATACGTACTCAAACATGGTATCCGATTTTAGATATGCAATCCTACCTCTTCTTAACTCCGGTCTTGTAGCTCTTTTCCAATCCTCTACTCCTTCAGGAATGCAGTGCCAATAAATATGATGCATTCTTACCCAGTCTCGTGGAGCATCTTCCCCAGGCCATTTTGCTAGGCAGCTATGTAAATTTCCAAAGACTTCTTCTGGTGATAGTTTATCTCCAATCGCTTCATAATAAGCAAATAGCATATTTTCATGGCGATAGAGACAGGCGGTCATCACTTTATGTTCCAATATTAGTTTCCTAATGTGTACTTTTGTTTCCGCTAATTTTTCCTCTAAATTAAAATCTCCATCATAGGAAATATGTCCACGGTAATGGTATCGAAAAATCATATCTTTCATAAACTTTCATCTTCGATGTGAAGAAACTCTTCCTTCACATTTTCCCTTTCTGTATAATCGGTAATAATATTATTAAATAATTCATCAAAAGACTATTTTACCTTTTTTATCCTACTCACTCATAATTAGATTCTGTTCACAAACGAACCCGAGCATAACTCTGTCATGACATGAAACTTCCATTATCCCCAAAGTGATCTCTGTATATTTTAATATTATTACTACCTCATTATATCGTTTACTTTAATGAAATGGAAGTTTCTTTTTATCAAGGAAAAGTACACTATACAAACTTTGTTTACTATCATCTTTCTAATACTACAAACTATTTTTCTATTATACCTCTAATTTATCTATTAGTTATTTAATGGCCTCATAATCGGAAATAATACTGTATCTCGTAGATTCTCCTGCCCAGTAATTACTTGCAGAAAACGGTCTACCCCCATACCCCAACCAGAGATTGGTGGCATACCATACTCCATTGCGGTGATGTAATCATAATCCATTGTCATTGCTTCCTCATCACCATTTGCCTTAGCCAGCGCTTGTTCCATAAGACGCTTCTTTTGTTCTACTGGGTCGACAAGCTCTGAATACGCGTTAATAACCTCTGCCCCATTGATTATCAATTGAAAACGATCCACTATTTCTTTATTGTCGTCATTTGCACGAGCTAAAGGAGACAGTGATGTTGGATGCTCCGTTAAAAAGGTTGGGGAGATAATCTTCGGACGGCTAACTTTTTTGTATAGTAAATCAATGAGATTTCCCTTGCTTAGCTGCTCTATTGGGGTTTCAGAATGCAGTTCGATTCCTTCTTCCTTTATCTTATCTAATAAACTTTCTGTGTTGGAATATGCATTGATATCAATACCACAGTCTTTTATCAATAATTCACGAAATGTAACAACCCTCCATTCCCCTGAAAAATCGATACTTTGACTACCTACCTTAATCAGAGAACTTCCAAATACCTTCTTTATCACAGTAGCAAGCATAGTCTGCAAGAATTTCATGTTATCAGTATAATTATAATATGCACAATAACCCTCTAACATTGTGAAATCTTGCAAATGAGTTGCATCCATGCCCTCATTACGAAAGCACCTAGCAAATTCAAATACCTTAGGAATACCACCTACAATACATCGTTTTAGATAGGTTTCTGGTGCAATTCTTAAGTTTACTTCCATATCGAGTGCATTGTGATGAGAAATAAATGGACGTGCAGTTGCTCCTGACGGTTTATCATTTAATACTGGTGTCTCTACTTCAAGATATCCAGAATCTTCTAAGTATCTTCTTATTTCCTTTATCATTTGAAATTTTAATAAAAATCGGTTTCTAGTATCCTCATTCATAATTAAGTCAAGATATCTCTGACGATAGCAACTATCTTTATCAGTGATCCCATGGAATTTCTCTGGGAGTGGTTTGAAAGCCTTACCAAGAAACGTAAGTTTCTGTGCTCGTATCGTCTTTTCTCCTGTTTGCGTAGTGAATATTTCTCCAGATACACCAAGAAAATCACCAATATCAAAACCCTGTCGAAAAAACTCATACGCTTCTTCTCCTACATCATCCCTTCGTATGGCAACTTGTAATTTACCATAAATATCACCAATGTTAACAAAGCAAAGCTTTCCCATCCTTCGGATGGATAATATCCTTCCTGCAACTGATATATCCTTCGTTCCATCCAAAAGTTTAATTGCATCTTTTAATTCATGAGTTACTTGATATCTCTCTGGATAAGGATTTTGATGTTCCTTCACAAGCTCTAACTTTTGTCTTCTGTTTTCTTCCAATTCTTGAATACCCATATAAATCCTCCATTCTTCCGCCACCTAATAATTTGGGTGACTGTACAAATTTGCTGTGTGAAATAACTTTATACAAAGGTTATCCATTGGAGATGCAGGAGTTTTAGAAATTTACAAATACATTATCATTTCCAAATACAATTAGAAGGCGAAGAAACTTCGACTTACGAAACATAATAAGGAATGCCACCTTAGCGGTACATCTTTTATTTACCGGGAAATCAAAAATTTTCCCAATAAATAAAAAAATCCCGTCCTCACAAAAGGACGAGATTAATATCACGTGTTACCACCTTAATTCACTTATTCTTTATAAAATAAGCCTTTACAAGTACGGATTTCCATCGATACTCTGGTGCTATAATGGGCACTCCCATCGTAGTCTCAGCATATTATTTATGCAGTCGGTACGCAGTTCCAAGTCTTTTTTCATTATTGTAGCTGTATCTCATTCCACCAAACTGAGACTCTCTGAAACAGTCAAACAATACTTACTCCTCTTTTCATAACCTTTGTCTATTTAAATTTTTTCCATCTTATCAAATAAAAATTCTATTGTCAATATTTTCTTTTTAAACTACAAACTTATATTCTCTATAAACTTATTTTCTTTTTTATCCATAAAATTATATTTTCTTTTTAAATTCATATTTCTTTTTAATCCATAAGCTTATATTTTCATATTTAATGTTATTAGCTTAATACAAACTCTAATTGACAATCACAAGGTTCTTTCTCTACATGCTCTTTATTGTATTCTATTGCTTCTCTACATCCCATCGCTTTATAAAACGCTTGTGATTCTACAGCTGAATGAGCTGATATATAGAGTTTTTTTGCACCATGCTCTCTTGCCCAATCTGCACAGAGGCGGAATAATAGTTTTCCCACTCCGCTGCCTCTTTGATCAAAAGATACATGAATGCTTGATAAATCCAAATATTCTTTATCTCTACCAAAGATACCACCTTCTACAGATGCAAATCCCTTTAGACAACCATCCGTAAATGTGCCAAATACAACTCCACCCGTTAATACTGTGTTCTTTAGGCAAGACACAAGTATTTTATAGTCCTCTTCTCCCCATTGTTCTAAAAAAGCGATATCTTTGATAACCCATTCACCTTCTATTTTTCTCCAGCACTTTGTAACATTTTGATAACGCTCAAAATGATCGAATAATGATACCTCTATTTCTTCTTCTTTTAGTTTTTTCCACTCCATTTGTTAACCTCCGAGCTTATGTATATTTTTAACTAATATTTTATTTTAGGTACTTAAATGTTAATTAAGACTTCAATAAGTACGTCCATTAAGACTCTTTTCATTAATATGATACAAGCTTTTAGTGCAATGATCTTTTTCTTTAAATTTTTTATTGTCATCAGATATCTCATATTACTAATTTTTTTTAGAAAAAGTACGCTACACAATTTATTTCTTGCCATGATTAATACTCATAGTCAGAAATTACATCAGCACTCAAAAAAGAAAACATCCGCCAATGTTCCATCATCATACTCTGTTCGTGGATATGCTTCAACAAGCTCATATTGCCCGTTAGTATACTCATGAATTACATTGTTCCAAAAATGCACCGATGCCAAATTCGCCGGATGTCGTTTTAGTTGCCATCTTCCTTTATGATTATCCAGTACTTTAAAAAAGGCTTCTTTTCCAACTCCCGAACGGCGGTATTTATACATAACAAAAAACTCAGCCATTTGAAAATCGGTTGGTCGATCATCTACTTCAGGAAGATTAATAACCATTGCAAATCCTGCTAATTTCTCATCAACTAAGATGAAATAAGCCCAACGCTTATCTTCTGTCCAATAATAATCAAGATATTCATAACCATAAAGTCCTAATTTATTTACATCACGTTGATCCCATTGAGAAAATTCATAGTCATATTTCTCTAATAAGTTTTTAAGTATCTCTTTTTCATCTGCGGTAACTTGTTTTAGTTCTACTTTCATTCAGTAACTCCTTAAAAATATAAATAGTCGTAGTTCTCCTTATACGCTTAATGCGAATAACATATAACGTTTACTTAATTCTAATATTTCAATATCTCCATGTTAAATAAAGAAACATGTCGTTAAACCAGTTCCATGAACACATTGGTTGGGTACCACATACTAATATTATTTATTTTTGATATCGATAATATTTACCTTCTATTAAGACAGCTATAGAATCGTCTGTATTTAAAATCCGATATAAGTTTGTACCTTTCTCTAAAAAGGTAGCATCAAGATTTCTTAATTTATAGTTTGGGTTATGTACATTTTTAGAAACAGTAAATTTCACCTTACCAATCTCATCACCGATTTCTGTTAAAGCAACCTCTTCTCTTGGAAACAAGTTATTATAATACGTTATATCATTCACCTTAACGCAGTCAACCCAATCAATTGCATTGGGAAACAAATAATAACGATCGAGTCTTAATGGTTTCCAAAAGATTACTAGAAATAAACCCACGATTAAAACTACAATGACAATAATTTCACTCCATTTTAAAGAGCCTTTCCTTAATCTCTTCCCCATACGAAACCTCCAATTCTAAAAACTCTTCCCTATACCTTCAATTCTACAAACTTACTCTAAGAAACCTCTAATTTAGGAATATATACGCTATGTCTTTACCTAAATTCCAAAATCTTCTATCCCTAAATACATTTTACATTACTTTTTATAGTATAGCATAAGTATAGAGGAATACAAAGAAATATAGACCATCTTCCCATTAAGTAGTGGAATAGTTTCATTACATCAGCTGTTTACTCAAGGAAACATTACTCCTCTCTTAAATTTCATTGAAAAATAGATATAAATCATTTATAATGTTAGGTAGTTTGTGGCAGAATGTCACTAGATTGCACAAAAAGTTTAGGAGTAACAATCCTAATTTTATTCATGGCAAGGGAAAGTTCGTAAAGCGTTGCTTTTTCTTGTATATAAACTTTTGATCGTGTGAATCAATGCAAATCACAGAAATAGGAGGAAAAGATTATGTCAGAGAATATTTATGACGTACTCTTAGAGCGCGGGTTTATTGAACAAGCGACTCATGAAGCAGAAACTAAAGAGTTACTTGGAAAGGAAAAAGTAACTTTTTATATTGGTTTTGACGCAACTGCAGATAGTTTAACTGCAGGACATTTTTTAACTGTTATGGCAATGATGCATATGCAGCGTGCAGGGCATAGACCGATTGCATTACTTGGTGGCGGTACTACCATGATTGGAGATCCAACTGGAAAATCAGATATGCGTTCCATGATGACAAGAGAAACCATCGACCATAACGCTCAATGTTTTCAAGAACAGTTATCAAAATTTATTGATTTTAGTGATGATAAGGCGATTATTGCAAATAACGCTGATTGGTTATTAAATCTAAACTATGTAGAATTCTTACGTGAAATAGGTGTTCATTTCTCTGTAAACAAGATGCTTACTGCGGAATGTTACAAACAGAGAATGGAAAAGGGCTTAACTTTCTTCGAATTCAACTATATGTTAATGCAGTCTTACGACTTTTGGGTACTTTATAAAAAATACGGCTGCAAGTTACAATTAGGTGGTAATGATCAATGGTCTAATATTCTTGGTGGCGTAGACTTAATCCGTCGTAAAGAACAAGCACCTGCTTTTGGTTTAACCTTTAAGCTCTTAACAACAAGTGAGGGACTTAAAATGGGTAAAACAATGAAGGGTGCGGTATGGCTAAATCCTGAAAAGACTTCACCATATGAGTTCTATCAATACTGGAGAAACATTGAAGACGTGAAAGTTGAAGAATGTCTTGGTTTACTTACCTTCTTACCTATGGATGAGGTTCGTCGTTTAGGAGCATTAGAAGGTGCAGAAATCAATCATGCCAAAGAAGTTCTTGCTTACGAAATCACTAAAATTGTACATGGAGAAGAAGAAGCTAAGAAAGCACAGGAAGCTGCTAAGAGTCTGTTCGCAGGCGGTGTTACTAGTGAGCATATGCCAACTACTACTTACTCATCTGCTGCGTTTGAAGAAGGTATTGACTTAATTACTATGATGATAGATGCGAAACTTGCGACCTCCCGTTCCGATGCCAGAAGAAATATTGAACAAGGCGGAGTTTCTGTAAATGATGTTAAAGTAACTGATTTTGCACGTAAGTTCAAATCAAATGATTTTAATGACGATGGAGCATTACTTGTAAAGAAGGGTAAAAAAGCTTATCACTTATTCCGAGCAGAATAAAATCTAATTTAGGAGGGGTCTAAAATGCCTTGGTGTCCAAGTTGTAAAACAGAGTACCGGAAAGGAATTACCATGTGTAACGATTGTGGTAAAGAACTTGTTGAAAACTTAGAAGAAGTGTCCGATTACGTAGTTCTTTGTTCTATCGAGAAGGAAGAGGTCGCTAAAAAACTAGTAAAATATTTATCTTACTCTAACTTTGAAAGCTATTACGAATATTCCAACGAGGAGGATTGCTATCCCATTTATGTTCATGAACCTGAGCAAAAGAAGGCAAAGAAGGCTTTTGATGCATTCTATACAGTCGAATTAGAATCAATGGATAAGGATGCAGACAATAAAGATTTGGACACTGAAACACCACTTGAGAGTCTTTCTGAGGAAGATAATTTAGAAGATAATCTAGATGATCCTTTAGAATCAATGGATGAGGATTCTAATAAGTCTCTCCAATTAAAAAAGAAACGCGAGCAAGAAGAAAAGGATCAGATAGTCTCCATGATGTATGATGGTGGCGCTTATGAAAAAAAGGCAGATAAAAGTAAAGAACTACGCTCAACTGCGTTAACCTTCTTTATATTTGGTATTGGTGGTATCGCATTTGTTATATTAAATATCATGGGCGTTATAAACTTTATCAATGGGCCTCTCTCTTATACCGTTATGACTGGACTTTTTATAGCTTTTCTTGCAATTGGTGTGAATTCGGTAACCAGAGCAAAGAAAACTGCAAAAGAAGCTATTCTCGAAGATGAGATGACCACAAAGATCAATCACTTCTTAGAAGAAACTGTGACGGCACAAGTCATCGAATCAATG
The DNA here is from genome assembly GCF_000018685.1 of Lachnoclostridium phytofermentans ISDg. Classification (NCBI taxonomy): domain Bacteria; kingdom Bacillati; phylum Bacillota; class Clostridia; order Lachnospirales; family Lachnospiraceae; genus Lachnoclostridium; species Lachnoclostridium phytofermentans. The sequence goes on from NC_010001.1 coordinate 3,148,994, forward strand.
AAAGATGGAAATGCCAGTGAGGAAGCGAACTTTATCAAAGTAATGGAAAGAATTAAAGAATTAGTGATTAAAGAATTTGGCTCACTTGACAATGCCTTTTTAGATTATATTGTGGAAGAATTCTATAACAATCACTTTGATTCCTTTGATGAATAGGTAAACTTATTTCAAACATTAAAAAGAGGGAAGTAAAACTTTAGATAAGATATATCTATAGGTTTTACTTCCCTCTTTTTATGTCTTAAGAATTAAGAAAAAATCTCTTCCAACTCTTCTTTTGATAAAGTATTAATAAACACTTCCTTCGATTGAATGATGGAATCAGAAAGCTCTTTTTTCTTCTTTTGAAGTTTAAAGATTTTTTCCTCAATCGTATTTTTTGTTAATAGTTTAATGACATGGACATTATTCTTCTGGCCAATACGGTAAACTCGATCGGTCGCTTGCTCTTCTACCGCTGGATTCCACCATGGATCATAATGAATTACCGTATCTGCGCCAACTAAATTAAGTCCAGTTCCACCAGCTTTTAATGAAATTAAAAAGATAGAACCTTCTCCAGCATTAAATCGCTTTACAAAATCATTTCGTTCGGTTATTGGAGTGCTGCCTTCCAGATAAAAATATGACACAGAAAGCTTCTTTAGTTCCGCCTCCATAATCTTTAACATCGATGTAAACTGGGAAAAGATTAGTATTCGATGATCATTTGCCAACGCTTCTTCTATTAATTCTAACAACAAATCAAGTTTTCCGCTACCACCATCATATTCATCCAAAAAGGTTGAGGGATGACAACAGATTTGGCGTAGTCTAGTAAGCGCAGCTAAGATCTTCATCTGACTTTTTTCAATGCCCTTCGTAGCAATTTCACTATAAATATCATTGCGAACTTCAGCAAGATAAGAGACATATACCTTTTTCTGCTCTTCTGTCATCTCTGTCACGATTTTCTCTTCTAATTTATCTGGCAAATCATTTAACACATCCTTTTTCATACGTCGTAAAACAAATGGATGTATTCTACGATTTAAATTCTCTAATGCTTCTGTATCTTCTTTTAAAATTTGTTTTTCGAATTTATTTACAAACTTCGAGTGTGTCAAGAGATATCCAGGCATGATAAAATCGAAAATAGACCATAACTCGGATAAGCTATTCTCAATCGGTGTACCAGTCAATGCGAATCGATGAGTTGAATCCAATAATTTAACGGATTGCGCATTAATAGATGCAGCGTTTTTTATAAATTGCGCCTCGTCAATAAATACAGTATGAAATGTAATTGCCTGATAATGTTTGATATCTCTTCGGATCAGCGGATAGGAGGTAACTAATACATCAAAATCTTTAATTTGCTCGATTCTCTCCTGTCTCTCTGTAGGGGTTCCAGATACAACCCCTGCTCTTAAGTGTGGTGCAAAAGATTCAAACTCATCTAACCAGTTGTAAACCAATGAGGTTGGACAAACGATAAGAAATTTTTTATTCTTCTTTTTATCTTCATCTACAATAGAGGAAATATAAACAATAGATTGTAATGTCTTACCAAGACCCATATCATCTGCTAAAATGCCACCCAGATTATTGTCTGCCAACGAACGTAACCAGCGATACCCCACATTCTGATAAGGTCTTAGTGTAGCATCTATATTTTCAGGAGTGATGTACTCACGATTATCCGGATGTAAAATGTTTTCAATAAGCTTCGAAAAATCCTCATTTTTTTCTACATATAAATTACTACCATTAAGGGCATCTTCCAAATAAAACGCTTTATTTTTAGATAACTTAATAGACTCATTGGAAAGAGACTTCACGGAAACATTTAAATCATCTAAGATATTTGACATCTTAGCAATATGCTCATCCTCTAAGTTAATAAAACTGCCATCTTTTAAACGGTAGTATTTCTTCTTTAGTTGGAAGGAACGAAATAGAGCTTTCAATTCTTCCTGCGGAATATCTTCCGATTCTAAATCCATCTCAAGTAAATCAATATCGTTACTAATACGCAGACCAACCTTAAAGTTACTACTATTTTTTATTCCTAATTTCTTAAAGGTATCCGAATAATAAAGCTGAGCTACAGCTTGTAAATCATGGATACGACCTGTTAGGAACTCATAGATGCTATTATCATTCTTTAGATGATAAAATGTACTATGCGGTTCGAAATCAAGTTGTTCTAAGAGTCGCATTACCTCATATTCTTCTTCCTTACTTCGAACTACGATAAATTCATCACTTCTTGGGCTTTCAAAGCAGTTAAATTCATAATCACCATATCGAAACTTAAGTTCTGCCTTAATTCCACCATGATAGCGGTCAAGATAGACACACGCCTGCATCGGTAATGCTAGATACCTGCTCTTTAAGCTTTCTGGTATCTCAATCTCCATAGTCTCGTGTAACTTCGGCAGTACTTCTTCTAAAAAGCGTTGTCTATTATCTCCTCGAAAAACCAATGGCTTCTTTTCTCGACCCAAGGTATTATAAAAAGGTACATAATTTTTTATAAAGTGTTTATTCGGAGTAAAGATAAAGCCATTATAAAAGATTAATTCTCCACCCTCGGACAATGGAATCACAGGTTCTTTTTCTTTATAATCTAGTAAAATACTATCATCATAAACATCTAAATCGTATGCAATATTGGGATTTCCATTGATATATTTAACATCTTCATAGATTTTTTGATTTAGTTCCAAGCGAAAAGAGCTTGTTCCCAACAAAGAAAGTAATTTTAACAACATACTTTTTGATAACATCATTTGATGTTTTGCAAATAGCTTGGCATAGGAGGTTTTATCAATTAACTCTTGTATTTCTAAGATTCCTACTAAATACTCCATCAATTTTTTTGATGATCTATCAAATTCACTTTCTCCAGCAATAAATTTAAAATCTTTGCCAAGAATAATATTTTGATTAGTATTATAATCCGTCAAAAATTTCTTTATAGATTGAACCTTATACATATGATTGTTTCCAGCATGTAGCATAAGAAGTGCATTTGAATCTGGACGTAACATGGTTGGTAAAGATATCGTTGGAACTATTTTAAAGATTTCACCCTCAGCATGAGTGTCATCTTGATTCGCAAAATAATCAAGTACTTGAAAAGCCCGTTTCTCTTCCGGTGTTCTTGGTTCTTCCATCGTTGACTTTTCTTGGTACTTTAATAAAAACAACAGTCCTGCTACCACATGCTTGCAGGCTCCTTTTTCTTTCAAATGAGATGGACAATTGCAAGTATAATCAAATGCCCCATCTTCTTTCTCTGTAATACTAACTTGATATGTGAAACTTCCTTTTACAAGGAATTTATATTGGTTTGTGGATTTTGAGAAAGTCGCATTTGTCACTCGGTTGCTTTTATAATACTGCAGGCCACGGGAATAAACGAGGTCACTCGTTGCTAGGTTACGTATCCCAGTTCTAGATAATCGCAGCATATTTTCCTTCCTCCTAAGCAATTTAGTATCTTACTATTATACCACGTTTTTAAGAGAATTGTACCTCTTTTTGTGAAATAATGATGAAAATAATGTGTATTTTTTTCTTTTATGATGTTTTTTACATAATTCCTAAAAAACTCCAAAGAAATATTCTCTACTTAAAGAAATGAAATAACTAGATACCCATCTTTAAGCACACAGTTTTTCTGCTCTATCTAATGCAGCATCTAAGCTCTCACAGATATTTTCATCCCCTATAGCATCAACAAAGCCAGCCTTGCGCATTGCTTTCAATGGTTGTTCTAAAACATGGGAAAATACCATAGTTACATCATTCTTAGCTAAATGTTGATGCACCTTTTTTAAAGAATTCATTGCTGTAATATCGATTGCAGGAACACTGCGCATTCGTACAACAACCACTTTGATATCCTCCGTCACCTGACTTGTTAGTTGGATTAATTTATCTGCTGCTCCAAAAAACATTGGTCCGGAAACTTCAAATACCAGCGTATGTTTAGGAACTTCCTTTAAATTCAGTGCGTCCGGATCATTATTATCCCCTAAGTCATCTAAGTCTCTGAGGTAAGTCCACCCCTTTATTTCTGTAACATCAGCCATTCGTTTCATAAACAGGACACAAGTCATAACCATTCCTACTTCAATCGCTAATACCAAACCAAAAGCAAACGTTAGTACACAGGAGGCAATCAAAACTGCTATGTCACTTCTTGGTGCTTTGCGATAACCTAGGAACGCCTTCACATTAAACATATTGTAGGATACTACGATTAAGATAGCAGCTAAAACACAAAGTGGTACATATTTTATGAGTGGCATACAAACCACAAGGAAGAAAAATAATGTTAATCCATGAAAAATTGCTGCTATCGGTGTTCTTCCGCCGTTTTTCGCATTCGCAATGGAACGAGCTACTCCACCTGTTGCAGGTATGCATCCAAGCAATCCTAAGATAGTATTAGAAACCCCTTCCGCTACTAACTCCATATTTGCTCGATGTTTACTGTGAATGATACCATCGGTAACAACTCCAGATAGCAATGCCTGCATGGCTACTAAAATAGCAATGGTAAATGCGGGAGAAACTAATTCAAATAATTCATCCAAAGACAATCTTGATAAACTCGGTACAGTTAATGTTCTTGGAATCATTCCAAGTGTTTTCACATCCAACTTAGCCACATGAGCAATTGTTGTACCAACAATTAACGCAATTAAAGAATTTGGAATCATTTTATTAATTTTTGGCCATACAACTAAGATAACGATGCATATTAGCCCTAAGAAAACAGCACTAAGATTAATGGAAGAAATGTGTTTTATATAAGTACCCCACTTAGTAAAAAAGTTGATTGGCATCTTATCCACTGTAATTCCAAGAAAGTCTTTGATTTCCAAAGTAAATATGGTGATCGCAATTCCTCCGGTAAATCCTATGGTAATTGGAGTCGGTATAAAACGGATCAGTCTACCAAGTTTAAATATCCCCATAAGAATCAACATAATACCAGCCATTATAGTTGCGATCATTAACCCATTCATACCATATCCAGTTATAATGCTTTGGGTTATTATAATAAATGCACCAGTTGGACCTGTTATTTGTACCCTACTTCCACCAAGAAGGGCTACTACAATACTGGAGATAATCGCTGAATAAATTCCTTTCTCTGCAGAAACACCACTGCCAATTGCGAATGCAATGGAGAGCGGTAATGCTATAATTGCAACAATAATCCCAGCACTCATGTCCTTAATAAATTGCTGTTTCGAATAGTTCTTCATAACTGAAAACATCTTTGGTATCATTTTTTCCATGAAATCATTACATCCTTCTCTTTCTTTTGTATTTGCTTTCACGCTAATTACATCCTTTACTAAGTAAAAGATTATTACATCAACCTGATAAGTGTAGACCTATTACGCCAAGATTTCAAGTGAAAATTAGAATAATATACATAGAAACACCATTTAAAAAAACCAGCTATTCTAAAAGCGATTGCTTTAAAATAGCTGGTTTCTTATATATTCATAAGCTGTGAAGCAGATTCTGTAAAAAGGTACGCTTTTTGCACCGTCAAACTGATTATCGTATGATGCGAGGTAGACTTTTATCTTTTACCAGAATTTTAAAATTTCTCGTATCATATAAGGTAAATCGATTTTCTCCGTTGCTTCTGCTGTTGTAATCGGTACTTTTCGGAATAAATTTTGATTAATATAGTAGCAAATATCTCCGACTTTTACACCTGCCTTTGTTGGTGCAGTGATATGATCTAGTAGATTGATTTTAATCGATACTTCTTCCCCTTCTCGAAGCAATAGTTTCTCTGATAAAAGTTCATCCGTTGATATGAGCTTTACAGAATTTATTTTACCATTATGTACTGAAATCACTTCTGGCACTTTAACACACTCAGAACCTGGTGTTAATTTTTCATAGAGCGAGTAAACATTAAAGTTATTTAACCCATATTCCATTAATTTCGTGGTGTCAGCCCATTTATATGTCTTATGAGGTGGCCAACCAGAACCCAGTACGGTACTAACTAATGTCTTACCATCAATATTCACAGCACCTACAAAACAATACCCTGCTTTCCCTGTAAAACCTGTTTTTATCCCGATTGCTCCCTTCATCATGTATAAAAATCGATCACGATTGTTCACATTGAATGAGCGTTTATGATTCACTTCATTAAACTGGTAGGTTGCAGTACCTACAATTTTACAAAATTCAGGATTCTTAATTGCATAACTTGCTATAAGAGATAAGTCTCTTGCTGTCGTATAATGGCCGTCAGCATCTAATCCATTCGGTGTTTTAAATGAAGTATGATTGGCCCCTAACTCCTTTGCCTTCTCGGTCATCATATTACAAAACCCTTCTACACTTCCCCCCACATGTTCTGCGATTGCTACCGCTGTATCATTATGGCTTTCTAACATTAAGGAATACAAAAGGTCACGAAGGATATATTGCTCTCCTGTTTGAATATTCAGTTGTACATCTGGTTGTTTTGCTGCATTACTAGTTACCGTGACAACATCATCCAAATTCGCTTTCTCAAGCACAACAAGTAAGGTCATAATCTTTGTAGTACTTGCCATAGGCATCTCTTTGTAAGCGTCCTTCCCATACAAAACACGCCCGTTCGAAGCATCCATGAGACATGCAGAAAGGGCGTTTAGTTGTAAGTTAGTGCTATTATCAACTACTGGCGGAATATCCTCTGCCTCTGGTAACTTAAGCTCCTCCTCAGAAGCACTCTTCTGGCACCATGACAAATCCTTAGATTCTATCATTTTCTCCTTTATCAAATTAAAACTACTAAACACTAAGGCAGTACAGATTAGAAAGATATGAACTGATTTATTCTTTTTTAATTTCTCGAAGTAGCTATTCATATTCAACCCTTATGCACACTCTTACTTTAAGTTTATTTTCGAACAAGAAGAATATGCATAAAAAAAGATGTCTATGAAACCTACTATGATTTCATAAACATCCTAACAAGTCAACCCCTCGCTTATGCTTCAGAACGAAGCCCCGCATAAGTTTCGAATGAAGCCTCACTTAGGCTTCGAACAAAGCCCCCAAGGCTTCGCTTGAGAAGTACGCTTTGTTTCGAAGCGGTGACTTACTTGATGGGTTAAATATCTAATTGTAATTGAACTTCTTCTTCCGCTTCCATTTTAAAATCAGCAACCTTTTCCGGCGCTACCACTGGCAAATCTTCTAAAGAAGCAATACCAAAGTTTCTTAAAAAGTCTTCCGTAGTGCCAAACAAAATCGGTCTTCCCGGAGCGTCCATTCTTCCAACTTCACACACTAAATTGTATTCCACTAACTTATTCACCGCATGATCACTCTTAACTCCACGAATACTTTCAATCTGTTGTTTTGTGATTGGCTGCTTGTATGCGATTATGGATAGAGATTCAAGCAGTACATCGGTAAGAATGTGTTTCTTTGGGACATGTGCTATCTTTACGATTGCTTCATACATCTGAGCTTTGGTGCACATCTGAAAGGAATTATCTAATTCAATAATTTTAATACCTCTCTCATCCCCCTCATATCGATCCATCATATTATGAATGATTTTACGTATCGTATCTACATCATGATCCAGAGCACTTGCAATTCGTTCTACCTCGACTGCTTCGCCCATTGTAAATAAAATTGCCTCTATCATGGCTTCCAATTTCTTGATTTCCATATGTATCCGGCCTTTCTGTTTATTCTATTGAAAAGTCATCTACTGGCGCAATATCGTTAGCCAGATAATGAATCATAATATCTTCAAATAAGTCATTTTGACATATCTCTATGCGCTGCATCTTCATTAATTCTAAAATTCCAAGGAAGGTTACGATAACATCCATCTTTCCTGTCTGACGTTCCAAAAGTCTTCTAAAACTAAAGGTTCTATGCTCTAAACCGTATTGTTGTATCTCTAGAATCTTTTGGGAAAGGTTAATTTCTTCCTTTTCTATCTTACCGAATTTACTACGAATTGGATCGACTTTATCAACTTGCCGTTTCATAACGGATTGAAAAATTGTATGTAGCTTCGCTAAGGTAAGATCTGATAATAATTCTGAAATATCAATCTCTTCTTTATAATCAGATATCTCAAGCGGTATTGTGCTTGGCTTAAACATTAAAAGCTGTGCATCCATCTGCTTGTCCTTTAATTCATATGAAACATACTTATACATCTTATATTCTAATAATCGTTCCACAAGTTCTTGTCTCGGATCGACTACTTCTTCCTCTTCTTTTACTTCCACTGGAAGAAGCATCTGAGATTTGATTCTTAGTAAAGTTGCAGCCATTACGAGAAACTCACTCATAATTTCTAAGTTTTTTTCTTCCATAGCCTTGATATATTCCATATACTGTTCTGTAATTGTGACAATTGGTATATCATAGATATTTACTTTGTTTTTATCGATTAAATGTAAAAGAAGATCCAAGGGACCTTCAAATGCTTCCAGCTTTACCGGAATACTCATAAACTCACCTCATAAAAATCTCGAATACTGCATTGCACATCGATGTCATGATACCAATCAGTAACAAAAACATCCAAACCATCTTAATCATGTAATCACTACGAAGCAGAGTTACAAACTTAACTGGCTGATTTGCAGCAACTAATAACGACATGTCCGAAGAAATCAAAGGAAATAAATTCGTTATTAGCATTCCAATACTTATTATAGCATAGCTTGAAAGGAAGTACATTAAAAATTCATAGGAGATACCAAAATTCCCATTTAGACTAAGACTTGAATTCATATGAAATCCAAATTTTAATATCACAACTGCTATGAAAAATTGTAGAAGTAACGATAATAAACCAGTAATTCCAAGCCATTGGTTCCATTTCTTTTCTTTCATCCGATAATAGTAAGGCTTAGAAAAACCTATTCCATAAATAACACAAAAAATCAAACCAATCGGATCCACAAAATGAACCGGATTGATTCGATTCTCAAATTTTTTATCTTCTTCCTTTCCATAACGATGTTTTAATCGTCGGTATAAGATTGCCTTGGGTAATTCATGCATTATCATAACAAGAATACCCGAACATAATGAGGCAACAAGTAACATTAACTTTTCCTTTAGCATTTTCTAATTTCAACACAGATAAGTTCTGGACGATTGAACACTCGAACTGGTATCGTGTGTGTTCCAAGACCTCTGGATAAAAACATAACTGTGCGTCCTTTCTTAAAGATTCCTGAATCGTATTTTGGAAATAGTTCATAACTAGGAGAAATCACACCACCGAAAATTGGAAGTTTCATAATGCCACCATGTACGTGCCCAGATAAAATAAAATCAGCTCCATATTCAGCATACGCTTCAAAATAGTCTGGTATATGCGCAAGTAAAATTTCATAGGCATCCCCTTGTATTTTTCCTGTCAATGACTCTATATCTTTTACATTGATTTCAACTTTTCGTTTTCCTTTTGCAAAAAATCTTCGTGGCAAGGATAGTCCTCGTATGATTAAGGTATCCGAACCTTTTTTTAATGTTATAGATTCATTATTTAAATAACATACACCCATTTTTTTTAAGTTTTCTAAAAATGTTTGATAAAACTCTTTGCTACATCCAATCCCTTGCTCCCATTTCAGTTCATGATTTCCTGGGGCATAATAAACAGGGTATCTCTTAGTAAGCTCACTTAAAAATTGGTACGCAACATCTACTTTTTTGGGTTTTGCAGTCACTACTAAATCGCCTGCGATTAAAATCGCATCCGGTTTACAATCATTGATAGCCTTTAATAGTCTAGCATTACCTTTCCCATACTGATTGTAATGTAAATCTGTAATACAAACAAATCGCATATCATGAAAATTACTTGGTACTTTCTTCTGTTCTAATAGATAATTGGTAACTACCATATTTTTATTTTCTATCCATAAGTATACTACCAAAAGAGCAGCTATGACAACAACTGCATAAATATATTGCATAAATTAACTCCTTTTCTAACTTTTGCACCTTAAAAGATATGCAAAATAGTTTGCCTTAATTCCTTGGCAAAACTATTTTGCATAATTCCTAATTATATTATACCATATTTGCAAGCTCTTATAGCATGAGGCACTTTGTAACAACTATGTTCCTTCGCTACACTAGGTTTATAGGTAAGCTTATATGATATAATGTCTAACGACATTATACCATGAACTTAGGTTATCGCCTAGGGCAATCCGTCTAAAAATATTTCTTTACTAATCTCTTAAAATAATCTCCATAACCAGCCTTTCCTACCGGAGTTGCTGCTGTTATAGACAATTTTCCAATTTCTTTTCCTTCGTAATAATATGTAATTTCACCAATCACATCGGTAATACTAACCGGTGCTTCTAGAGATTCTGACATCTTAATCTCTTTCGTTATATTAGCTGGATTTGATCCTTTCATGCATAGATAAGAGAACTTATTATCAAGCTTACCCCCAACGGTTTCTTGGATTCCCTTCTTAACTGCTACTTCTGGTATTTCAAGCCCTTCTCCGTTATCGGTATAGATACTACAATTTGCAAAACCATAATTTAATAATTTAGCTGCCTCAGCAAAACGGGTTTTGGTATCCGGAGCTGCCATAACAACCGCAATTAAATCCATCCCGTCTCTTCTTGCTGTTGCTGAGAGACAATACTTAGCTAATCCAGTAGAACCTGTTTTTAATCCTGTAATTCCCTGATAGGATTTTATTAGTTTGTTGGTATTATTTAAACCAAATTCAGTCTGCCCACGCTTCGTCGTATGAACAAACTTATCCATCCATACGGTAGAATAATTGCTTATTTCCGGATGTTTCATGATAAGTTCTCTGCTCATTAAGGCAACATCAAGTGCGCAGGTATAATGGTTATCGGTGTCAAGGCCATAACAATTTACAAAGTTCGTATGATCCATACCAAGTTCTTTAGCTTTTTGATTCATTTTCGAAACAAAGGCTTCCTCTGAACCTGCAATAAATTCAGCCATTGCGACAGAGGCATCATTTGCACTTGCGATTGAAATACATTTTAACATTGTATCAACATCTTGAGTTTCAAATGGTTCAAGAAATACTTGAGATCCTCCCATAGAGGCAGCATGCTCGCTAACAGAAACTTGATCTGTCATCTTAATCTGTCCGCTATCAAGTGCATCAAAAATTAATAATAACGTCATTATCTTGGTGATACTTGCTGGACGTAATTCCTTTATTTCATTTTTGGAGTAGATAATATGCCCAGTGGAACCCTCCATTAAAACAACAGCTTCACTCGTCAAACTAAGATCTCCTGCTATCTCTGCAGCCTTATCCAAATCAGTCCTAATTTGTTCCGCTAATGGTCCAGTAAACTCGACGGTCTCTGTAACAACATTAGCATCGTTTACAGTGTCCTTAACCTTCCCATCTTCCGTATCGTTTGGCTTTTCCTTATTCGCAGTCACTGAATTCCCATTGTCTGTATCAGATGCATATGCACCCATACCACTTTGAAAGAAGAACGTAAGAACAATAAGAAGTGCAACTGCTTTCTTATACCAATGATACTTAAATCCTCTCATAATAGTTTAATCCAATCCAATTAATTACTACTATTTTAGTCCCATTCTTAGATTTTTATGACAAGTAGAGAGTAAGTTTTCAAATCATAATAAGTCAAACTATTTCCAAAGCCTTTTTAAGCTATTTTTACATGATTTGCACAAGAATCTCCAAAGGATATTTACTTTTACTTTTCAGCCTCTTCCGCTTTACCGGTTACAGTAACTTTACATTCTATACTCCTTCCCCTAGCTTTTGCTGTGATAACCGCAGTACCCGGAGACTTTGCAACAACTTTCCCAAGAAATGATACCTCTGCCACCGAAGGATCGCTACTCTTATAAGATTCCCATAATAAAACACCTTTTATATTTAAACGCTTAGATTCCCCAACAGCTAAGTTTAAAGAAGTATGATTCAAACTAATCACGCGTACACGACACCGTAGTACTTTCCCATCTACTTTCACTTCAATAAAAGCTAATCCGGGCTGGTAGGCAGTTACTTTTCCAAGTTTATTCACAAATGCAACCTTAAAGTCCGTAGAAGAAAAAGTCAAACGTTTATTCACCGTCCTTACTCCAAGCCGAAAGCTCTCTCCGCTTACCATGACGACATCTCTTTCTGTTAAATATACCCCAATCCTTGGTTCATAAAACACATGACTATAAAATATGGAGGTCCGCGGTATAATGAACTTATAAAATATAGCAAATATTATAAATACAACTAACAATTGCATGATAAGTGGCCCAAGATTTCGAGATGACTTCAAATAGATACTCCTTTATAAAAAAGGTAGAACAATAATTGATATCTTATGTTCCACCTTTACTTGTTTATTTTATCATATTCAAAATTCGCTAAGAAATGAACTATATGTGTGAAGTTTTAGAATTTCTTAGGCGGCGTCTTTTGGCGCCTTAGAAATTCTCTTCACACTCAAATCATGTCTGCTTAGTAGGCAGAGCGAAGAACTTCGTTCTTTCAATCTGATATTCTGTGCCGAGGACGACGTAGGCACAAATATCCGTGTGAGATTTAGAATTTCTTCGGTACCGTATTGAGGTGCCTTAGAACTTCTTTCTCACACTTATTCCACGCTTTTTAAGGATTCTATCATATCAATTTTCCTAAGCTTAAAGTACATAAAAAGACTAATTACCAAAGTAAAGATCATCGTGATTCCAGCACTATATATCAAGCTCATCGGTTTTATCAAGCGACCAAACATCACCATATCTACCTCACAAGTAATGATGATATATCGATGAAGGACAATACCTAAAAACACACCGAATACCATTCCTATGAGAGTTAGAAGATTATTTTCTTTCATTACATACGAATTCACTTCACCATCATAGAAACCTAGAACTTTTAAGGAAGCAAGTTCTCGTTTACGTTCATTGATATTTATATTACTTAGATTATATAAAACAATAAACGCTAACATTCCGGCACAGATGATTAGTACATAGACAATGATATCTAAACTTGAAAGCATATCGTGAATATAGTTGTTAAATGTGTTTGTCGATGAAATTGCCATAATATCTTTATACTTTACTAAAAGATCTCGAAATAGCCCTTCTTCAAATTCTTTCGCACTACTTTTATTTATTAATAAGATTTGATTATAGGATGGTTCCTCCCCATATAATGAATGATAGAAGTCTGAGGTCATAAACACATAATGCCCCATATAATTTTCTGAAATTGCAGTAACGGCCACATTGTGTTTATTAAAGTTATCCATCTCAATGGTTATGGTATCACCCACCGATAACGAAAGCAACTTTGCAAGCTTTTCTGTGATAATTACTCCATCCTCGTTAAGATGATATGTTGTTTTTGTATTACGATTACGGAATGTATAAAATTCGTTATAATTGCTACCACTCTCAACAACCACTAGAGAAGCAGAGCGATTTAAACTGCCATTTGAGAACTTCATTGATTTATCAAAAATCAAAGTAGCATCAAGAACTCTATCATCCTCTAATATCTTTGGAATTAACGAATCTCTTTTCTCTTTGGTGATCTTCTCGGTCAACGTAATTGAAGCATCTTGATGGAATAACTCTGTATACTGTAATTCTGACATTACTCCGATGGAATCCTTAATACCAAATCCAACAATTAATAAAGCCATACAGCCTGCTATACCAATGGTTGTCATATAGAAACGTTTTTTATATCGGAATAAATTACGTAGTGTTGACTTCTTAGTAAAGTTCAAACGATTCCATATAAATCCGATTCGTTCTAATAAGATTCTTCTTCCTGCCTTTGGAGTGACTGGACGCATTAACTGTGCTGGCTCCGCTTTTAAGTCCTTCATACATGCCATAAAGGTAGCTAGCATTGTACATAATACAGCGAAGGAACCCGCCAAAATAGCATAATAGGGGCGATAAGGTATTGCTATCACTGGTAAGGATCCATACATGATCCGATATGCATTGATAACGACATAAGGGAAGATTTTCTGCCCTATAAGAACACCAATGATGCTACCACTTACTGTTGCAAAAAGTGCATACTTAATAAATTTACCTGCAATCGACATCTTCCCATAACCAAGTGCCTTTAGAATACCAATTTGGGTACGCTGTTCATCTACCATTCTGGTCATTGTAGTAAGACATACAAGCGCTGCGACAAAGAAAAATATTGCTGGAAATACCTTGGAAATCGCATCCATACGATCAGCATCCATTTCATACGAAACGAAAGATTCGATGGTATCACGGTTCAATACATACCAAGTAGGATGCTCAACCTTTGAAAGTTCGTCTCTTCCTTCTTGGAGTGTTTTTTCGTTTAATGCAATCTCCTCTTTTGCTTTCGCAAACTGTTCCTTTGCTTTAGCCCTTTGTTCCTCTAATACAAACTTCTGATTCTTTAGTTCATCCTCTGACGCCTTTAATTTCACTTCCTCTGGAGCAAACATGTTATCTATTGCTTCTTTCGGATAAGTGCTACTTAATAGAGCTTTCTTATCCTCTAGCTCTTTTCTCATCGCAGTGAGTGTTGTTTGCGCTTCTTCGATAGAGGAATTACCTTTTTCTATCTTGGCATAAGTTTCTTCTTCTTTTAGTTTAAGGTCTTCTTTTGCCTTCGCTAGCTCCTGCTCCCCTTTTTCTAATTCTTCCCTAGGTTCTTTCGTTACTTCTTCATAACGAATATTTCCACGTTCCTCTGTTATCGCTTCAATATTTTCTTGAACAATTTTCACACGGTCTTCATATTCCGTACTATAGGAATTTAACTTCATTACATCCTTTACTGTTACATAAAGTTCGGTATACACCTCTTGTTTATAATTTCCCTTTGGTAAAATGATAAAGCTACTAATCTTCCCATCCCCAATTGATCCATTTCCTCTGCCAAATGCCATATAGCGTGAGTCCGTACAGCTTCCCACAATGGTTAGCACAGTCTCCTTAAGATCATCCTTTAAATCTCCTTCTGGCAAGGATAAAGTTATGGTGTCACCTACTTTATAACCGGTATTATCTAATAATAAGGTGTCTACTAAACATTCGGTATTGTTTTCTGGAAAACGTCCTTCGATTAATTTAGCTTTATTTATTGTATCATTTAAGGAATATGTTTTAACTACAATGTCGGAGTCTTTAAAATGTAGCAATACATCTTTCGAATATGCCCCCTCCACCATAGATACTCCATCTAATTTGCCAATAGCCTCAACATCATCCTCTGTTAATCCAAGGGTAGATATTACACGAAGATCCATTAAATTAGTAGAGTCATAATACTCGTCTGCCGACTGTAACATATCATCTTTACAAGCCCGTAAGCCCGCAAACATAGCTACTCCTAATGCAACGATTAACAGAATGGACAAGAATCTGGTCCATGTTTTCTTTATTTCAATTCTAAAATCTTTATGCAGTGCCTTTTTCTTCATAGTACCCCCGTTCCTTGCACTTACCATTCTATTGTTTCAACATCAACAGGATTTTCTATCTTTTTCATTTCCTTTACCTTACCATTACGAATACTAATAAGCCGGTCTGCCATTGGAGCAATCGCAGTATTATGCGTAATGACAACTACTGTCATGCCATTTTTTCTGCACATATCTTGTAATAACTTTAAGATAGCCTTTCCTGTATTATAATCTAACGCACCTGTTGGTTCATCACATAATAACAATTTAGGATTTTTAGCGAGTGCTCTAGCTATGGAAACTCTCTGCTGCTCTCCTCCAGATAACTGTGCAGGAAAGTTATTTATTCGATCACTAAGTCCCACATCTGCTAGTACATCCTCTGCTTTTAGTGGGTCCTTACATATCTGTAAAGCAAGCTCTACGTTTTCTTTAGCAGTTAAATTTGGTACTAAATTATAGAACTGAAATACGAATCCAATATCATCACGACGATAGGTAGTTAGCTTTTTCTTATTGAATTTACTAATGTTTTGTCCATCCACGATAATATCGCCACTGGTTAAACTATCCATTCCTCCTAAGATATTAAGTACTGTGGTCTTTCCGGCACCACTTGGTCCAACGATAACGACAAACTCACCTTTTTCAATTTCAAAAGAGATACCGTCTGACGCCTTTATCGTGACATCTCCCATCTGATATGTTTTTTTCACATTGATTAATTCTACATAAGCTGACATTTCTATTTCTCCAATCTTTTTCTTATCCGCTACCTACTTAATATATAAAAATGTGTACCTTACTATTTTCGCTCGTTATAAATAAGTTTTTACTATCATAAATCTCTATAATTATTGATAAAGAAAAGTGTTTTTCTTCTTATAGTTAGCTACTGCTTAAGGAATTATTTACATTCTACGAAAATGATTATCTCGTTCATAGTTACTCTTATAACTGTAAAGAAACTGCGGCGTACCTTAAATAAGATAAACGCCGCAGTTCTTTTTAGAACTTAGTTGCTCCGTCCTTTGTTACTATTCCATGAATATGATTTGGTGCCTTTACTTTTTCAGTAGAAATCGTATATGCTTTTATGAAACGTTCCTTTGCTGCGCTTAATTTCTCAGGGTCGTTCGCATATAAGGTAGCAATCGGTGTCTTCGTCGTTACCTCATCACCGATTTTTGCATGAATCTTCATACCTACTGTTAAATCGATTTCACTCTCTTTGGTCTCACGTCCACCGCCAAGAATTAAGGAAGTCATACCTATTTCATCCGTGTGAATATCGGATACATAACCATCTTTTGGTGCATAAACAGGTTCGATAATAGAAGCTTTTGGGAATAAACTCGTATCAAATACTGGGCTAGCATCCCCGCCTTGTGCAGTTACGAATTCCGCAAATTTCTTTAGGGCACTACCATCTTTAATTGTATTTAAAAGCAATTCTCTAGCTTCTTCTATTGTTGCTACTCTTTTAGCACCTAATAACATATAGGAAGCCAGTGTTAAACTAGCATCTAACAAATCTTCTGGCCCATTACCAGACAAGGTATCAATTGCCTCAATTACTTCAAGGTTATTACCAACTGCGATTCCTAACGGTTGATTCATATCAGAAATAACAGCATAAGTTGTACGACCAACATTATCCCCGATATTTACCATGGTTTGTGCTAACTCGAAGGAACCCTCCATTGTCTTCATAAAAGCACCGCTACCAGTTTTTACGTCCAATACTATAACATCTGCACCTGCTGCTATCTTCTTACTCATAATGGAGCTGGAAATCAAGGAGATATTATCTACTGTAGCTGTAACGTCTCGTAATGCATAAATTTTTTTATCTGCTGGAGCTAAGTTCCCAGTCTGACCAATGATTGCTAATTTCATTCGATTAACATTATCAAAAAACTGCTCTTCCGAAAGGGAAGTGGAAAATCCTTCAAAGCTCTCTAACTTATCAATGGTACCTCCCGTATGTCCGAGTCCTCTTCCTGACATCTTTGCTACTGGAACTGATAAAGCAGCAACCATTGGACCAATGACAAGCGACGTCTTATCTCCAACTCCACCTGTACTGTGCTTATCAACTTTAATTCCTTCAATGGCAGATAAATCAAGCATATCACCGCTATGTGCCATAGCCATTGTTAATGCAGATGTTTCTTCAACATTCATTTCTTTCAAACATACTGCCATTAAAAAAGCTGACATTTGGTAGTCCGGAATTGTGCCATTTGTATAACCAGAGACAATAAATTCAATCTCCTGATTTGTTAGGACCTCCCCATTTTTTTTCTTATTGATTAAGTCATACATTCTCATAATTCATCTCTACCTTTCCAAGCAAGCTATCTTTTGTAAGCTTTGCTATTATTGTATTCTATTATTTTTCATAACTTTCTACCCAGTTACTTTAATAATAAGTGATAAAATTATTATTGTCTTAACTAATTTATTAATTACTAGCTTAATTAGAATTTTTTACTATTATCAGTATAACCAAATATATTTACTTACTCAATAGCAATTTTAAGATTTAAGAATAAACTTATAATTCTCATAATCCTTTTCTATTTATTATACATAATTTATAAACATGAGATCCATGAAAGGATATCTTAAATAGAATGTCATTGACGAATAGTGAAAAATACATTAGAATAGGAGCACGTTAACACTTTAAATCGTAATGACAGACTAAAAAGAAAGGCAAGGTACAAAGCATGAGTTTTAATTATGTTAGAAAAGTTATGACTCCAGAAGAGTTAAAAAGTGCACTCCCTATGTCGGAGTACGCTACAAGAATAAAGAAAGAACGTGATTCGCAGATCAAAGACGTCTTTACTGGAGCTTCTGATAAGTTCCTTGTCATTATTGGACCATGTTCCGCTGACAATGAGGATTCGGTACTAGACTATCTTTATCGTCTAACTAAATTAGCAGATAAAGTATCCGATAAACTTATCATCATACCAAGAATTTATACAAATAAACCACGTACCACAGGTGAAGGTTATAAGGGTATCAGCCATCAGCCAAATCCTGAGGAAGAACCAAACCTTCAAGAAGGATTGATTGCAATGCGTAAGATGCATCTTCGTGCTATTAATGAAACAGGATTAACTGCAGCCGATGAGATGTTATATTCTGAAAACTGGCCATATGTGGATGATATGTTATCCTATGTTGCTGTTGGTGCACGTTCTGTTGAGGATCAACAACATCGTTTAGCAATCAGTGGTATGGATGTCCCTGCTGGTATGAAAAACCCAACCTCAGGCGATTTGTCTGTTATGCTAAATTCCTGTATTGCAGCACAGGCATCCCACACTTTCCTCTATCGTACTTGGGAAGTTCAGACAGACGGTAATCCATTAGCACACACAATCCTTCGTGGTGCTGTGAACAAACATGGTCAATGTATTCCGAATTACCATTATGAAGACCTCAATCGTTTGCTCATGATGTATCAGGAATTACCAAATCTCTTAAATCAAGCTACTATCGTTGATGCGAACCATGCAAATTCAAGTAAGCAGTATTACGAACAGCCTAGAATTGTTAAAGAGGTACTTCATTCCCGTAAGGTAAATGATCAAATTGCTAAGTTAGTAAAGGGCGTTATGGTGGAAAGCTACATAGAAGAAGGTAACCAAAAAGTTGGTGAACATGTCTATGGCAAATCCATTACCGATGCTTGCATTGGCTGGGATACTACTGAAAAATTAATCTATACGATAGCAGATAACATATAAGAATAACTATATTATGTTAAATATTAAGAATTATCACTATAAATAATAGCTCTTATTCTGTTTTAATAATGGCACTTATCCTGTTTTAATAATGGCTCTAATACTTTATCTGGAACATTATTAAGTAGGTTATTTCAACAATGTAAAGAATTTATAAGGGAACAACTAAGATTTTCATCCTTAAGTGTAATCACCTCACTATAGGATGTCTTAGTTGTTCCTTTTTAGCTTAATTACGCACGTGGATGAGTTTTATGATATGTTCCAAAGGTTTCACCAATTCGTTGTTTCGTGTAGTGTTGTGTGGCAGTAATATTGGCATGACCCATTAATTCCTTCATACTATTTAAATCCGCGCCATTTTCTATCATATGAATTGCAAAAGAATTTCGTATGGCCTGTGGTGTCAAATCCTCTTCTAACCCTATCTGTTTACCGTAATATTTCATGATTTTCCAGACGCCCTGCCTTGTCATAGGCTCCCCTTGTCTGCCTAGGAACAGATACGGACTTTCTTTTCTTACATCGTCTTCTGAAGCTAAATATGCTTCTAAGGAAGCTCTTGCAGCTTGTCCAAATGGTACAACACGATTCTTCTTTAATTCTCGAACCGTAACGCATCCAAATTTTAAATTGATATCCTCTTTTTTTAACCCACCGATTTCTGATACCTTCATCCCTGTCGCATACATTAATTCAAGCATAGCTTTATCTCGAAGTCCACGTTTGGTATTAGAGTCAGGTGCGGATAACAAGGATAGTACTTGTTCTTTTGTTAAGTATCTTGGTGGTGCAATTTCGACTTTTGGTGGCTTTATCCTCTCGGTAGGATCACCAATTAACTTTCCATGTTTCATTAGATAAAACAAAAAGCTACGTATGGAAACCAGATTTCGGTTTACCGTGGCCTTTGATTTTCCCTCTTTTTCTTGTTGTAACAAAAATGAGTTTATCATGGTTTCTGTTATTTTCTTTGACTCACTCACACTATTTTCTTGCAAGAATAAATACCATCTTTTTAAATCAATGCGATAAGCACTTAAGGTATTGTCTGTGGCATTTTTTATATTCTTTTGATAAATTAAAAAATCTTCAATCTCTTTTTCCACCATTTCCTCCTAAACATGCTTCCACTTGCATTTTTATTATATGTAACATCTTATTCAACTAGTTTCGGACAGACCCAAAGCACGCACTTCGGTATGCATCGCTTAGCAGGTAAGCCGCATATATCCAATCTTTTTTAACTTGTACTAAATCTCTGGACAAGAATAGAATGTAGAATAATACTATCATAATATTCTATTAGAATAATTGTAAGGCCTTTTTTACAAGATAACTTCCCACAAATGCCTCCATACAAGCTCCAATTAAAATACATACAATAAGTATTATAATTAATTTTATGTATTTTTTCAATAATAGTACATTTTGTAACCCTGCTGTCGATTCGTGATTAGCCTCCATGTAAAGAGCGAAACAGTTTTTAATACTGATTAAAACAACCGGTACAAAGATTAGCTCTTGAGGAAATAGGTAAGTGAGGTAAAGTAATCCGCCCTTCATTCCATAGTGCATCCATAAAGTCATCATCAGATAACCCACCTGAAATCCCCTACTTAAGAGATACCATCCCATATATGGTAGTCCTAAAAATGTTAGGCTTAGAGTCCAGAATAGGAAAAAGGGTTTTAGTTTCGAGGTGAAAATATAGCGAAAGAAATCCCCATAATTGATTTCCATGGACTTAATCGTATTAAAATACCTGCTATTTAAGCTGTCTACGCTGTTTTGCAATAGTCCTTGGCTTACTTTAGAGAAAATACACCCAAGGATGACACTTGCAAAAAAGAGAACCATGGCTATTGTCAACGGTTCTCTTTTCCTTAATCTTAAACTCCATCGTTTCATGCTGACCTCCAAGACATTATTTCAAGTTCTCACTATGAACTATATGCTTGGACTATTAGAAACAGACTATAAATTTTTCTTAGCCTTATATGCTAGAATTGCTGAAATTGTTTTAGCGTCTTGAATGGTACCATTTAAAATCATAGCAACCAATTCCTCTAAAGTATATGCTTCTACCTCTACAAATTCATCCTCATCAAGATGCTGTTTGGATGGCTTTAAATCCTCCGTGTAATAGATACTAATTAACTCATTACAAAAAGCAACTGTAGTATATAAATCAAGGAGATGCTCCACCTTCTCGGTACGATATCCGGTCTCTTCCTCGAGTTCTCTCATCGCTGCTAATTCTCGATCTTCCCCACGATTTAAACCACCCGCAGGTATTTCTAAAGTATAGCGCTCCGGAGCATTTCGATATTGACGGACCATAATAATTTTACCTTCTGAATTCACAGGAACGATAGCAGAAGCCCCTTTATGGTCAATATAATCCCACTCTGCTTCTCTACCATCCGGTAATTTCATCGTGTCAGTATAGACATCAACAATTCTTCCTTTATGCTCTAATCTACGATTTATTCTTTGATAGTCCATAGGAACCTCCATTCTTATGCTTATTCTTAATATTTTAATATTGACAGTAAAAATGTACGCTTATATACCAATGTATGAATAAAGGATTCCAATCGGTCTATCCCCTGCAACCATTTTTATAGAAATTGTATGGGAAAACGAATATGATTATCAAATCCAAAATTTGCACAAGGTATCACCGCTACATTATAATCCTCCATTTAGATTGATGCAAGTCTTGTGACAGATTCTATTTTATCACCTTAATATTTTCTTATAACTTTCAAAGAATTATGCGATAATTTAATATCATATGTCCAATCAGAAATGTTAATCCATATCGGAGAATGACGAAAGCAACCAGAGATCATAGGGACTGAAAAAGCTGACTCCTGTGCTATACAGAAATCAGCTTTTAGCTTCTTAACTCTCTTTTTTAAATTGTCCTTGACTTGAGTACCATTTTATGAATTAATTATAAGAATTAGCATTATATATAACTTTATATTCATCATACTCAGGAATAGTTATTTTACTAAAGTCGTTAAATATTATTTTTGGATTCAGTAATATAGAAGAACCAACGTCAACATTTGATTCATCCCAAAAACCATCGATGTAAACAATATTACTATCTTTATAATAAATTATATAAGCTTCTAAGAAAATTCTATCATTTGACTTGTTGTTAACATGTAAGTTTAAAAGTTCAACACTGTCTTTAATATCATTGAAATTACCACCATAATATTCATATGAATAAAGCACTTTTTCTACCGTTATATCAACACTATTTTTCATATTTAGATTTGATTCATTGTAATAAAAAGATGTTCTTTCAAAAACAATTTTATAACTCTTATAATCCTTATTTGATTTTTCAAAAGATAGCACTTTACTATTATTGCTAAGTAAATTTGTAGCTATTTTATTGCTAACTGATACGATTTTATTATTTTCATCGTAAAACACTAATTTATAATCGAAAAGTAAGTCAATTTTACTGTTATTAGTTAGTACACATTTTATTTGATTACCTATTTCACCATATTCATAGCTTAGATTATCTATGGCATCATTTATATTTTTCTTTGTTGGATTTATATAAACGGAACAATTTAATGAATAATTTCCAAAAGAAACTTTAATTTTAGTATTGCCGGCGGTGATACCTGTTACTACGCCATTTTCATCTACTGTAGCTATTTTTGTATTATCTGATTTCCATGTAATTTTAGTATTCTTGTATATGACTGGTAAATAACTAATTTTTAAGTCAAGCTTATCATCTATCCCTAGTGAAATGGAGTTACGCTCTAATCTAGGTTTATAGACTACTACAGAACATTTCAATTTTTTATTATTTACTTCTGCAGTAATTTCAGTGAATCCTGGCTTTATCCCTTTTATTAATCCATCTGAACTGATAGTGACAATTGACTTATTATTTGTAGACCACTTAACCTTTGAATTAGAACCAGTTATTTTTAATTGAAATGTTTCTCCAATTCCAAGATTAACAGATGTTTTGTTTAATTTAACTGATGCAGCTACAGCATACCCTTTTATAGGTGTAATTAAAGATACTAATAATACTAGCACCGATAAAAATAATATACCTTTATTAAACCTTAAAGTTTTCATTCTCCATCTCCCTTTGAATATTTACCATTATTATACACATAACATCATTATTTTACAAGATGTTTATCTGAATACTAATATCACTTGTTGATTGAAAAACTAGATTCCATTTTTAAATATTAAATATGGAATTTACTCTTTCTTAAACTCCAGTACTCCTTTACTATAAGATTGTATTCCCAATCCGCAGTGAAAGGAGTTTATTTATGTGTAAATTAATACCCGGGAATCAAAAACATCTTACATTAGATAACAGAGTTTACATTGAAAAATCCTTGGATAACAACATGCCCTTTAGTGAAATCGCTAAGTATATTTGCAAGGATCCATCTACCATTTCCAAAGAGGTTAGGAAGCACCGCATATTAAATCCCAGAAATGATTTCATTAACTTCAACCACTGTACTGATCGTCGTGATTGCAAGCTCAGAAATGTCTGCAATCGCTCAATCCCATGCAAGAAGCAGTGTAGTTCCTGTATCGAATGTAATGCTCATTGCATTAAATTTGTCGTAGAGGTATGTTCGACGATTTTGAAATACCCCTATGTCTGTAATGGTTGCCCGAAAAAGGTTCAATGTAGGCTTGATAAATACTTCTACAAAGCTGTTACCTCAAATAAGGAATATAAGACTATTTTGGTTGAATCCAGAAACGGAATCAATATATCGGAGGTAGACCTTAAGCTTATGGATAGTATAGTTTCACCTTTAATCCTACAGGGACAGAGCCCTTATCAGATTGTTCAAAGCCATCCTGAAATTAAATGCACTGAAAAAACAATCTATAATTACATAGCCTCTGGTGCTCTTTCCGTAAAAAATCTCGATCTCCCCCGGAAAGTAAAGTACAAACTCCGTAAACTTCATCCATCAGAAATCAATGATAAAGGTATTTTTGAAGGTCGCTCCTACAAAGATTTTCTTAGCTATATACAAGCCTATCCTGATTCAAATGTTGTGGAAATGGATACCGTAGTTGGTTGCGAAGGTAGTCACAAGGTATTTCTTACCCTGTTTTTCCGAAACTGTAAACTGATGTTGATCTACCTTCTTCCGGATAAAACAACTACATCTGTTAAAAAAGTATTTGACCGTCTTGAAGAAAAAATTTCAACACTTGGGTTTTGCAAAACCTTTCCTGTTATCTTAACTGACAGGGGGGGTGAATTTTTAAAGCCTGATGAACTTGAAACTGGAATCGATAATGTCATTCGAACATCTATTTATTATTGTGACCCCATGGCATCATGGCAGAAACCTGGTATCGAAAAGAACCATGAATTTATACGTTATGTCCTTCCGAAAGGTTCTACATTTGACACCCTCACCCAATGGGATGTTACAAAACTTGCAAGTCATATCAATAGTACAGCAAGAGCCAGCTTAAATGGTCTAGCCCCCATTAAACTGGCCCAAATGCTGCTTGATAATAATGCAGTATATGCATTCGGACTAAGGGAGATACCACCCAATGATATCATACTGACCCCCGAACTGCTGAAAAAGTAACCCATAACTTTTAGCCAATCTGCGGATGAAGAATCGTCAATATCCTATCCCTGACGGGTGGAATTTAGTCTTGCACAAAACTCTCCAGTCGTCTGTTTGCCATGCAGTTTTTTTATTCCGATCATTCCTGTTAGCCTATTATACTATATTTTTTTTATTTATAATATAGCTCAAACCTAGATAAAATGGAATTTAGCCTGCATACTGGAATTTAACTTTACACTGGAATTTAACTTTTCATTCAACCTACTAATATCACTTCTGTTTTTCTTGTATGCTACAAATTCAGTTCTTCTTGTCACTACGTCGAACAATCAAGGTTCAGGAATTTATCACTGATAAATTCACTATTTAATTTTATGATTTTTTACATGTGGCTTGAATCTTGCTCAATATTGTATTCGTTTGAATTAACGGTAGATTTATAATCAATATTTTTTGTACCTTCATTGTTGATTATTTTACTATCAATATTCTTCAGAACTTCAATGATCTCTCCGAAACCATACATAATGAAAGATGTGACAATCCCTCCAAAAAATAAGAGTACAGGTGGTATTAGACTCAATTCAACCTTTATCTCATAATAAGATTCATTGAGTTTAGCATTATGGTCAATGCTATATATCAACCATATTATAGCCACCACTATAGATGACCAAAATATAAATTTAGCAATTGCTTTTATTGATTCTTGTACATTATCAAACATATCTTACCTCCCACATTTTTCTTAATTATATACTAACTAGGAAAATATGGCAAATATTATAGTGTTAAAAAAGCTCCTACCACTAAAATCAGCAACTTATAGACCACATGTGTTTTTTTGTTTTGGAGCAAAAGAAATTGATATTCTTTACTGTAAGAGCCCTCGATTGGATATACATAGTACCTATTCAAAAAAATGAGGTTGTAAAAGTATTATAAATGCAACATTTATAACACTTTCCACAACCTCATGTTTATTTCATTTTTTATTTCGCGTAATCTGTAACTCTTGATTCACGAATTACATTTACTTTGATCATGCCCGGATATTCTAATTCGGACTCAATCTTCTTGGATAAGTCACGAGCGAGTAATACCATATCGTCATCGGTAACCTGATCTGGTACCACCATAACGCGTACTTCTCGTCCTGCCTGAATTGCAAATGACTTATCGACCCCTTTAAAGCCGTTGGTAATATCTTCTAACTGTTTCAAACGGTTAGTATATGTCTCCAATGTTTCTCTACGAGCACCAGGTCTAGCAGCTGAAATTGTATCAGCAGCTTGAACGATACAGGCAATTAAGGATTGGAATTCCACATCACCGTGATGTGCTTCCACTGCATTTATTACAATTGGAGATTCTTTATATTTTCTACATAAATCAACACCAATTTGTACATGCGTTCCTTCCATTTCATGATCAACTGATTTACCAATATCGTGCAATAAACCTGCACGCTTAGCTATACGTACGTCAACACCGATTTCTCCGGCCAATAAACCGGATAAAATAGCCACTTCAATGGAATGCTTCAATGCATTCTGACCATAGCTTGTTCTAAATTTCATCTTACCTAATAGTCTAACAAGTTCCGGATGAATGCCATGAACACCAACCTCTAAGGTTGCTGCTTCACCTTCTTCACGAATCATCGTTTCCACTTCTTTTTGAGCTTTTTCTACCATCTCTTCGATTCTTGCAGGATGGATACGTCCATCTACAATTAACTTCTCAAGAGCAATTCTTGCAGTCTCTCTACGAATTGGATCAAAGCCAGAAAGAATGACAGCTTCAGGTGTATCATCAATGATTAAGTCGACACCAGTTAAGGTTTCTAAGGTACGAATATTACGTCCTTCTCTACCAATGATTCTACCCTTCATCTCATCATTTGGAAGCTGTACAACAGATATCGTTGTCTCAGCTACATGGTCTGCAGCGCACTTCTGAATTGCAGTAACAACATAATCCTTTGCCTTTTTCTCAGCCTCTTCTTTTGCCCTGCTTTCTAATTCTTTAATTAGTACAGCAGTTTCATGTTTTACTTCATCTTCGACAGTTTTAATAAGATATTCCTTCGCTTGTTCGGAGGTCAAACCGGAAATTTTCTCTAACTCTGCTACTTGTTTCTGATGGGATTCTTCCACCTCAACACGGAGTCTATCAAGTTCTTGCTCCTTCGCTACGAGTTTAGCTTCCTTCTTTTCCAGTGCTTCCGTTTTTCTGTCAAGTGTTTCTTCCTTTGTTAACACACGTTTTTCATAACGCTGTAACTCGGCTCTACGTTCCTTCGTCTCTCTCTCGAGCTCATTCTTTGTCTTTAATGACTCTTCCTTCGCTTCAAGCAAAGCTTCTCTCTTCTTAGTTTCCGCCGTTTTTAAAGCTTCATCTATGATTTCTCTTGCTTTTTCATCTGCACTACCAATTTTGCCTTCTACGACTTTTTTATAGTAGCTAATGGCAGATTTCCAAGCAATCAGAGCAACTATGATCGCAGTAATCACACAAGCAATTACTATCTTTATAAGCACAGGAGCACCTCCTTTATTTAGTTTTCATTGTACATGTATACAACATATAAATTTTATACTGTTTTTATATTTATGTCAAGTACACATTGGAAAATTTTATGCATTTTGATGAATATTTTCGTAAAATGTTGAAATTGTTAATATATAAAGCACATTATATTAATTTGAATGAATTAAGACATTTTTAGTCTTCCATCATTTCGCCCATATAATAAAAACCTTTACACTCTGATAATTTCACAGATACAATATTTCCAATTAACTCCTTTGTTCCCTTAAAATGCACGAGCACATTGTTACTTAATCTACCAGTCATTAAACTATTGTCTTGCTCATTTACTTCTTCTACAAGAACTTCTGCAATTTTGCCTTCATCGTCTTTTGAAATCTTAGAAGAAGACTCCCGAATTGTTGTCAAAAGTCGCTGGAAACGTTCATTTGCCACTTCTTCTGGAATCTGGTTTTCCATAGTTGCTGCTGGAGTTCCACTTCGTTTACTATAGATAAAGGTATAAGCGCTATCATACCCAACTTTACGAACTACATCTAAGGTATCTAAAAAATCTTCTTCGGTTTCACCAGGGAATC